>CASBQX010000333.1 GCA_949127925.1 Synechococcales cyanobacterium PMM_0002 | reverse complement strand
GGTAAATCCGTCTGCCCGATTGAGGATGGGGAAGGCGGAATTGATTAACACAGGAGTTTGGGTGGCTAGATCAACGATGTTATTGCTGTAGCCTACATAGCCCTTGTTGGCATTTGGATCGGGAAAAATTTGAGTGTTGAGGGTGATGCCATTGGCTCCAGGCGTTTCGCTAGCGCTACTAACGGTGTTAGAAAAATAGGGCGGACGATCCACAGGAAAGGAAATTGGCAATTGCCCAAGGCTGAGCCAACCCTGGCTAATCGGCAACCCCGTGCCGTTAAACAACGTCGTTGTAGCGGGCGTTGCCGTCAGCTGAAATGAGCTGGCAGCCAATGCAGTTTGGTCATCGGCCAGCACGAAGTTAAAGCTGTCGTTCAAACGACCCGTTTGACGATGTTGATAGGTGATGAAGTTGCTGTTGAGTTCTGCCTGACTAAAGCGTTGCCCCACGCCTAGGGCAACGCCGTTGCGAAACAGGCTACCCTCGGTCGGCAGGGTTTGTAAGGTGTAGTTGAGGCTATTAATCGGAGTATCCGCATCGGTTGCCTCTAGGCGGCCACCTAGGTTGGCAGTAGCTCCCCGCGCTAAGGTCAAGCCGCCATTGGTCGTCAATGAGGGGGGCGTGTTCTGGGCGGCGGGAATGGCTTGAGTGCTGAGGTTGAGGCGATACTGGGTCTGGTCACCTACAAAGAAAACCCGCAGATAGTAGTCTCCAGCGGTGAGAATTGTATCGAGTTTTGGCGTGGATCTACTGAGCCGAATCGGGCTAGAAAGGCGACTGGTGAACTGCCGGATGCGGCGGGCTGGGATGTCGCTAAAGGCGATCGCCCCAATCTTTTTAAGGACGTTAGACTTTTTGCCCTGAAGCTGAAATACTTCGGCTCCAACTGCGGTGCCTGGTTTAATTTTTAGCACCTGTAGGTCTAATCGGCTGCGATCGCCCAAACTAAATGCATACAGGTCGTCGCGATCCGCTTTGCTGATGCCGTCTTTCACGACCGTGCTGACTCCCAAGCCTTGCAGTCGTGTGGCATTGCGCAATGTATTTCCGGCGCGATCAATCGCCATAACGCGTCCTGTGATACAACTACCTCTCAGATTTGGCGATCGCGGTCGGGATCACAAGCAGACAGGCATTATCTTTATCGAAAATTTATATAAAAAATTTCCTGCATGAAGATAGTTGAGAGACGTTGACCTGTCTATTTTCCTAGCTGCTGCTGATCACCTTTGAAGCGAATATATTCGGCGGCAAAGGCCAGGATGCCGGAACCCAAAATTAGTACGACGCTGAGGGCATTAATGTCGGGCTTCACCCCCGTTCTGACGCGGCTAAAGATTTCCATCGGTAAGGTGGTCGTGCCACCCCCTGCTGTAAAATTAGAAATTAGCAGGTCGTCCATACTCAGCACAAAGGACAGCAAGCAGCCAGAGATAATTGCCGGCATGAGCTGGGGCAAAAGCACCTTGATGAACGCCTGCTGAGGCGTTGCGCCCAAATCTAGTGCGGCCTCTTCCAAATGTTGGTTCAACCCGGTCAACCGAGTTGAAATCACGAGCGCAATGTAAGAAATGCAGAAGACTACATGCGCCGCCACCACTGTCCAAAGGCTAAGGGGGATCGCTAACGAAGCCAAAAACACCAGTGTCGCAACGGCGATCGCAATATCAGGAATAATTAGCGGCAGGTAAGACATCCCCTGATATAGCCCCTTCCCTGGAAACTTGTAGCGCGCTAGCCCCACGGCCATGAGCGTACCCAGCACAGCCGAAATCATCACCGCCAAAAACGCTACCAGCAGGCTGTCTTGCAAGGCTGAAAGCATGCGCCCATCGCTAATCATTTTGGCGTACCACTTGAGCGAAAACCCACCCCACCCGGCACTAAAGGGCGACGCATTAAAGCTAAAAAACGCCAGCACCAGCACTGGCAAATACATAAACACAAACATCAGCAGGGTCAAGATCAGCTGCCAGGATGGACGGAATTTGACGAGGGGATGGGGGAGGGTCATGGCAGGAAGGATGAGAGGTGAGCTTGAGCTATATTTGCCTAAAAGTCTTCTGCTTTTTGGTCGCCGTATTTGAGCAGGAGGGCGATCGCAATACTGACCCCCAAGATGAGCAGCATACTGAGTCCAGAGCCAAAGCCCCAGTTCCGCGTTGCGCCTAGAAACTGGTTGTAGACCAAGCGTGCCATCGTCATGCTAGAGGCACCACCCAGCAGCTCGGGAACCACAAAATCACCCAGGTTGGTAATAAACACCAGCAAACAACCCGCTGCGATTCCCGGCAGCGTTTGGGGCACTGTGACCTTCCAAAACCCCTGCTGTGGTGTTGCTCCCAAATCAGAAGCCGCTTCTAGTAAGCGCCGATCTAGCTTCTCTAAGGACGAGTAGAGAATCAGTACCATGTAAGGCAAATAGTTGTAGGCCAGCCCAATCATCACGGCCGTTTGAGTATTGAGAATATCAACCGGGGGTAGGTTAAAAACGCCCAGCAGAGAGTTCAGCACGCCTGTAGGGCGCAAAATTGTAATCCAGGCATAGGAACGCAGCAGAGAAGATGTCCATAGGGGCAGCACAAAGCTAACCAGTAGCAGATTCTGCCAGCGTTTAGGAGCCATGATGGCAATCCAGTACGCCACAGGGAAGCCCAGAAATAGACAAATCAACATGCTGCCAACCGAAAACAGCACCGATCGGGCAATCACCCAAAGGTAAATCGGCTGCCCGTCGATTAGCTCAAAAATCTTGGTGTAGTTGCCCAGCCCATAAGCCCCAGCCGGTTCACCTGGACGAAATCCCGGAATTAGGCTCAGTTCCAAGATCATTAAGGTGGGCACCACCAGCAGTAAAAATAGCCAAATCCCAGCAGGGCCTAGCAGCACCGTAGGCTGAACTAAACTGACCAGTTTTCGCTTGAGCTTCGCCGCAACAGTATCGGTTGAGGGGTGCGCCCCAGGAACAGGGGGAAGCGGTGCTGAAGTTGCCATAGGGGTAGGACTGAAGGGTATTGTGGACAGTTAATGCTGCTGGCGCGACGCACTAGCAGCATTACTGTTTAAAGCTTGCGCTTTGAACCTTGCGCTTTGAACCTTGTGCTTTTTCAGGCTTATGCACTGGTGAGCTGGGTCCAGTAGCGATCGTAAAGGTCAGTGGCGCTATCGACGTTGGCCAACACCTCACATTTTTCGAGCACGGCATCGGGTGGAATTAAGGCCGGGTTCTCGCGCAGTTCCTGGGGCAACAGAGCCAATGTTTTCTGATTGGGTGTGGCAAATTTTAGGCGAGTTAGGACTGTTGCTGCGGTTTCAGGATTAATTGTGTATTCAATCCATTTGTAGGCGGCATCCATGTTGGGTGCCGCTTTAGGAATCACAATGGTGTCGGTCCAGACGGTTGCGCCGCTACTCGGGATGACGTACTTGAGTTTGGGGTTAGATGCCATGACGTCGATCCCATCTACCGAGTAAGCGTGAGAGAGGAGCAGATCGCCTACTACAATTTGGTCGCGCCAGCCGTCGGTGGTGAAGGAACTGAGTGAGGGCTTGAGCTGAGCCAGCTTTTTGTAGGCGGCCTCAATCTGCTTTGGGTCTTTGCTGCTATTAGAAAAGCCCAGAGATTTTAGGGCAAACCCCATCACCTCGCGGACATCGTTGAGCAAGGTCATTTTTCCCGATAGCTGCTTTTTGTTATCCCATAGGTAGCTCCAGTCGGTGACGGGCTTAGTCAAGACTTCGGTGTTGTAGACCAACCCAGTGGTGCCCCAAGCGTAGGGGATGCTGTTTGTGTTATCGACGTCGTAAGACGGGCTTTCCCATTGCGCCAGCAAATCGCTGTAGCCGGGAACTCGCTCCTTGTCGATTGGCGAGAGGAGGTTTAGCTCTGCCATTTGACCCACCATGTAGTCGGAAGGGTAAATAATGCTGTATTGTTTGCCTCCTCCGGCCTGGATCTTTGCCAGCATGGTTTCGTTGGAGTCGTAGATATCGGCAATTACTTTGATGCCAGTCTCTTGCTCGAAACTCTTCAGCAGGTCATCGTCGATGTAGGTAGACCACGAGTACACATGCAGGGTGTTATCTCCCCCACCTGAGCTACTGGCCGGAGACGCGGGGCTGGCATCGGTGCTGCCACCGCCAATGTTGCGGGCACAGTTGGTTAACACGGCTCCGGACAGGGCAGCGCCGGATAGCTGGAGGAACCGACGGCGGCTAGCCGATAGGCGGGGCGATCGCCCAGAAAATCGAGAATTAGATGGGTGAACCGGCGGCATTGTTATACTCCTAGATACGCTCAAAGTCCTAAAAAATCAAACCAAGTAAGGCCGTCCACTAGCGGGGCATCAGTGCCGACACTGATTGGGGCGCTCTATGCGACCAGTTCCCTCAGCTAATGGCTTGTGGGCTGTGCAAGCAGCGGCAACCCATCGGCAGCAGCCCAGTGGATATAAAGGGTATCCTCAGCACTAACAGAGCCATTGACACGGCTGGGCTGCATGATAGTAACGCGATCGCCTGACAGCAGCTGTACCACGTAATGCACATGCGCCCCCAAAAACATCGTGTGGATTAATCGCCCTTCAAAGCAATTGATTCGGCTCCCCGGTGCATCCAGCGTCACCTGAATCTTTTCGGGACGCACACTGACCACCACCGGGTCTGAGGTGGAACCGTTGCAGGCTGCTGTCGGCTTGACTAAAATGCTCAACCCCTGCTGAGTTGTCACCTTGATCAAGCTGGCATCCACCGATTCCACATATCCTTCAAATAGGTTAGTCTCGCCAATAAAATCTGCCACAAACGGGGTTTTGGGGAAATCATAGATTTCACTAGGCGTGCCAATTTGCTCTACTCGGCCTTCATTCATCACAGCAATTCGATCAGACAGGCTCAGCGCCTCCTCTTGATCGTGAGTCACCATCACAAACGTAACACCCAGCTCTTTGTGCAAAGTAGATAGCTCTACTTGCATTTCTTTGCGCAGCTTCAAATCTAGTGCTCCCAGTGGTTCGTCTAGTAAAACCACCGTAGGTTGATTCACCAGCGCTCTGGCTAAGGCTATCCGCTGCTGCTGCCCACCCGAAAGTTGAGCCGGGTACCGTCGAGCAAACGAGTCCATTTTCACTAGGTGCAGCGCTTCGCCCACCAGGCGCTGAATATCAGACTTACTTTTTTGTTTGATCCGTAGCCCAAACGCAATATTATCCCAAACGGTTAAATGCCCAAACAACGCATAGCTCTGAAATACGGTATTTACAGGGCGACGATAGGGCGGCACTCCCACCATCGATTTACCCCGCACCAGGACTTCGCCTGCACTGGGTTCTTCAAATCCGGCAATTAAGCGCAGAGTCGTGGTTTTGCCACAGCCCGAAGGCCCCAAAATGCTGAAAAACTCTCCCTGGCGAATCCCCAGGTCGATGCCTCGTACAGCTGTCTCACCGTTGTATACCTTAAATACTTTGTGCAGCTCCACATCATATTTAGTATCGGTTTCAACGGTCGGCAGATTTTTTGCAATCGTTTGAGCCATGTGGCAATTCCCCGCAGTAATTCCTGCTAAACCTCAGACTTACAGCGCTTTGCGCTTAAATAAAATCTAAGCTACCTTTGACCACCGCGCTCAGGCGCAGTCCTTAAGAAGTTAACTGTACTTCATGCACCCTATTAAAAAATGCTTCACTTAATGCACTTTAAATTAACGAGTGCTCCATAGCCATCTTTGGTCAGTTAGGAAAAATCAATGGTCATCCTTTATACCATTCGACTTTCCTCTGATTAGTCACCTATTAGTCACCCAGAATAACGCAACGCTTCGCGAATCACGACAGACCGTTGAAGCAATTAATTTGTGTTCAATCTTTGAACCATAAGGATTGCCATCAACCTAGTGATGTCGTCATGAACCTGACTCAACAAGCGGTAAACTAATGAGGGACTTTGCTTCAAATTGAGCCTTGTCGGTCAGGTTAACGTATGGCTCTTACTCAACAAACTCCCGTCGTTAAACAGCTAGGGGCTAGGACTGTCGGGAAGCAATACCAATCGGTGTTGGTGATGATAGCGGTTACCCTAGCGCTTTTGGGGGGAATTGGCAGTCGGCTAGTGTACTTGCAGCTGGTTGAAGGGCAATACAATCGCCAATTAGCTGACAGCAACCGCATTCGCCTCATGCCTCGGCAGCCCGAACGAGGCAGGATTGTTGATCGAAAAGGCAGAACCTTGGCGGGCAGTCGCTTATCGCACGCGGTGTTTTTGTGGCCTATTGCCAACCGAGAAGCGGAATGGCAACCGATCGTGAAACGTCTGGCCAACGTCTTAAATATTCCTGCTGCTACGATTCAGAAGCGTTTAGAGCAGGTTGGCTACAGCTCTCCGTCGCTGGTGCGAATCGCCCGTGGCATTAACCCTGCCCAAGTCACGGCGCTAGCAGAGTTTAGCCATGAGATGCGGGGCGTGCGAGTTCAAGGGGAAGCAGTTCGGTACTATCCGTATGGGGATTTGGCAGCCCATGTTTTGGGATATACCGGAGAAATGACGGATGAGGAATTGGCCAATCGAGAGCAGGATGGCTACCGTCTGGGCGATGTAATGGGGCAAATGGGTGTAGAAGCGGCGTTTGAGTCGCAGCTACGAGGTGAGTGGGGCGGTCAACAGGTTGAAGTCGATAGCATGGGCCGGGTGTTGCGGGTGTTGGGCGAAAAGTCTGCCCGCACGGGCAATAATGTGACGCTGACCCTAGATCTCGACCTACAGCGGGCAGCAGAAACGGTGTTGGGCGATCGCAACGGTGCAATTGTGGCCATCGACCCCCGCAATGGAGCCGTACTGGCGATGGTTAGCCGCCCCGCGTTTGACCCTAACCTGTTCTCAACCCACATCAGTAATGAGCAGTGGCAGCAGCTTCAGGGGCAGTCGTTTCCGTTTGTCAATCGCGCCTTACAAGGTTATCCTCCGGCCAGCACCTTTAAGATTGTGACAACTACGGCAGCGCTTGAGTCTGGCAGTTTTTCTCCCAGTACTGTATTGATGACTCGCCCTTACATTGAAATGGGCGGCATTCAATTTTGGGACTGGAACCGTCAAGGATTTGGGCCGCTCAGCTTTACTGGAGCTATGGCCTGGAGCAGCGATACCTTCTTTTACCAAACTGCCATTCGCATGGGTGGCGAGCCGCTGATTCAATGGAGCAAGCGGTATGGCTTTGGTCGCAAGACAGGAATTGAATTGGCCTCGGAAGAGTCGTCTGGGTTGGTGCCCGATCAAACCTGGAAACGTGAAAATTTGGGAGAAGATTGGTACATCGGCGACAGCATTAATCTGTCGATTGGTCAAGGCTTTATGCAAGTAACACCGCTTCAGGTTGCGGGCATGTTTGCTGTCCCTGCCAATGGTGGATATCGAGTTACGCCTCACCTGCTAAAAGATCAAGAAGAAGCTAAAAATTGGCGCGAGTCGCTCAACCTTCAACCCGAGACGCTAAACATCTTACGCACCGGGTTAAGACAGGTGATTACGGGCGGTACAGAAAAGGCGATGAACGTGCCGACTCTGCCTGCAAATGCCGGTAAAACAGGTACAGCCGAAGACCCGCCGCGCAAGTCTCATGCCTGGTATGGCGGCTATGCTCCCTTTGATAATCCAGAAATAGTGGTAGTCGCGTTTATTGAGAATGCGGATGGCGGCGGCGGTAAGGTGGCGGCTCCGATGGTGCGGCAGGTGCTAGAAACCTATTTCAACCACACTCAGCCGACGGGTGCTACAGGTAAAGCGGCGGTTCAATCTGACTAGTAGAAGACGGCGCAAGTTTAGCTACCGTAGGGCGGGCATCTTGCCCGCGCAGGCTGGAAGCCTGCACTACGAACAGTGGGCAGATTTACGCATCAGACGACTAGCGTTGTTCTTGCCTCTTCTGGCTCGCTTCTTGCCCCCTTCTGGGCAGTTCCTTGTCATAGGCTGGAAGATTTCCGGCTATAGAAAAAAGAGTTAGGCTAGCGGTTGAGAGGTTTTTACCGACTCAAAGAAACCCCAAATCTTTTGTATGACTAGAAGTAAATTAACTCACCTTTTACGCCGCGCCTACCAGATTTCTCAAACGGCAACTCAGACTCAGATGCCTCCGGCAGATGTGGCAGGATTGTGGGCCGAACGTCTGTCTCGACGGCGAGTGTTGCAGGCAGGTGTAGCGATCGCCGGCATTTTAACCACCCCGACCACCCCGTTGCCCCAACTCGCTGCAACGACTCGCCCTAGCTCAGCCGATTCACCCGTGCTGATTGTGGGCGCTGGCATTGCGGGGCTAACGGCGGCCTATCGGCTGCGGCAGGCAGGCGTTGCTGTGCAGGTGATTGAAGCTAGCCCGCGAGTGGGTGGTCGGCTCCGCAGCCTCAACAACTTGCCCCATCGCCCCGGCACGGTAGAAATGGGGGGCGAGTTCATCGACACGCACCACACCCATGTCCGCTCGTTAGCCACAGAACTAGGGTTAGAGCTGGCAGACTTGCGACAGGCTGATGTGGGTCTTGAACCCGAAATCCTATACTTTCACGGCCAAACCATTAGCAACGCAGCGGTCGTTGAAGCCTTCTCGCCGCTAGCTAGGCGCATTAGCCAAGATTTGGTGAAGTTGGGCGATCGCGACCTCAGCTACCGCACGCACAACCCTCACGCGCTGACGCTCGATCGGCTGTCGCTGGCAGAGTATTTAGCCACTGCCCCAATTGACCCGGTGATTGACCAGCTGATTCGCGTGGCCTACATTACCGAATTTGGCCGCGATGCCGAAGATCAATCTTGCCTGAATATGCTGTTTTTAATTGGGGCTGAAGTCGGTAAATGGAGCACCTACGGCATTAGCGATGAACGCTGGCACGTTGTCGGGGGCAACGAGCGCATTCCCCAAGCTCTAGCCGCCGCCGTCAGCGATGCGATTGAACCAGGCACCGCCCTAGAGTCAATTCGAGCCACCGATGATGGGCGCTATCGGGTCAGCGTGCGGCAAGGATCTACCAGCCGCGATCGCACCTACGACCGCATCTTACTCACCGTCCCCTTCGGCGTGCTGCGACAGGTAGACCTAGCCGTAGACCTACCCCCCATAAAACGACAGGCCATCGACCAACTGGGCTATGGCACCAGTACCAAATTGGCCGTTCCCTACCGCGAACGCATTTGGCGCACCCGCTACCACTCCACCATTAGCGTCTACACCGACCTAGATTTTCAAAATACTTGGGAAAGTGCCCGCTACACAGCCGGGTCGAGCGGTTGGGTGACCGATCTGCGGGCAGGACAGCAGGGCTTAGCCTTAGGGGCAGGCAACCCCGACACGCATGCCACAGCCCTCAGCAGCAGCTTAGAACCGCTGTTCCCCGGTATTAGCAGCGTGCAGCAGCGACAGGCCGTCCGCGCCTTTTGGGCAGCAGAACCCTATGCGCTCGGCTCTTACGCGTGCTATCTGCCCGGTCAGTGGACGGCACTGGCAGGTGCCGAAGCCGAACGGGTAGGCAACCTGTGGTTTGCTGGCGAGCACTGTTCGTCAG
>CASBQX010000332.1 GCA_949127925.1 Synechococcales cyanobacterium PMM_0002 | reverse complement strand
GCTTTGCACTCTGTGGGAAGGTTGCTCCCCATCAACTATCTGCCCTAGCGCTGCGCTAATCGTTCCATTCGCCCCGAGGTGGAACAGGCGGGTTGCGCTGTAGCGATCGCGTTAATTCGTCATCACGGGACGCGCCACCCCGTAACCATTGGCGGACGGCCACTTCAATCACTTTGCTAGGATCGGTGGTGAGGTGATTAATTTGGTTGAGCAGTTCAGCATCAATTTGAATCGCTAGTTTGACTTTGCTGGATGGCTCAGATTGCACAACGGGATCACTCATAGGTACCGGGTTCCTTGGTAATTAAAATTTAGTCGTCAGATGTAAATAAATAGTGCATAGTCGCCGCAAAACATAGGATTCGCAGAGACAATGAACACCCAGAACCGTAGTCGCGATCTATACGCGCACAGCTCTAAGAATCTTACACGGATTCGCGCTAATCATTAAGGTTTGTTAACAATCTAGAAACAATTCCTGAAGATACTTAACCGCACCCTATTCACTGACTCAATAGTATTCATTGCCATCGGTGAAATTTAATAATTTTTAGCCTGAATTAATCGCTCATGATTAGTCGCTCATGATTAGTCGCTCATGACTGTGGCTGAGTAGTTTGACCGCTCCAGTCGGCTGGGGCGATCGCCTGTTACCGCTAGAAGGATTACAATATGCTAAGCCTTGCTCTAAGCTAGAGCTGCTCAGCGGATTTACTTAGGACAGGTTTGAGCGGCACCCGCGTTAGCTAAAAAAATCTGGTCAGAAAACCCTGGGTGACAGGCCAGAGCAAGATATCAGTACTAGTATACCAATTCAGTTTTATCCTTGGGGTCTATGACCGACGTACCCGTTTCCAATATCCGTAACTTCTCGATCATTGCCCACATTGACCACGGCAAGTCTACCTTGGCAGACCGCTTGTTGCAGGTGACGGGCACCGTAAATAAACGAGAAATGAAAGAACAGTTTCTCGACAATATGGATTTGGAGCGCGAGCGGGGCATTACCATTAAGCTGCAAGCGGCTCGGATGGACTATCGCGGCGACGATGGCCAAGACTATGTGTTCAATTTAATTGACACTCCTGGGCACGTAGACTTTTCGTACGAGGTATCGCGATCGCTGGCTGCCTGTGAAGGGGCGCTGCTGGTGGTAGATGCATCGCAAGGGGTAGAGGCGCAAACCCTGGCCAATGTTTACCTAGCGCTAGAAAACAACCTGGAAATTATTCCAGTGTTGAACAAAATTGACCTACCGGGGGCAGAACCCGACCGGGTCAAGGGCGAAATCGAAGAGATTATTGGCTTGGATTGTAGCGGCGCGATTCACGCCTCGGCCAAAGAGGGGATCGGCATCCACGAGATTTTAGAATCGATTGTGCACCTGGTGCCGCCGCCCAAAGATACGGTCAGTGAGCGGCTGCGGGCGCTGATTTTTGACAGCTATTACGATTCCTATCGGGGCGTGATCGTCTACTTTCGGGTGATGGATGGCACCGTTAAGAAGGGCGATCGCGTCCGGCTGATGGTGTCCCACAAAGAGTATGTAATCGACGAACTCGGTGTCCTGTCTCCGACGCAGGTGCAGGTGGATGAACTGCACGCGGGGGAAGTGGGTTACTTTGCCGCCGCCATTAAGTCGGTCGAAGATGCTCGGGTGGGAGACACCATTACACTGGCAGGTGCCCCCGCCGCCGAACCGCTACCGGGCTATACCGAAGCTAAGCCGATGGTGTTCTGTGGCCTCTTCCCCACCGATGCCGACCAGTTTGAAGACCTGCGAGAAGCGTTAGAAAAGCTGCGCCTCAATGATGCCGCTCTGCAATACGAACCAGAAACCTCTAGCGCCATGGGGTTTGGCTTCCGCTGCGGATTTCTGGGATTGCTGCACATGGAAATTGTGCAAGAACGGCTGGAGCGCGAATATAACCTGGATTTGATTACGACGGCTCCATCAGTGGTCTACAAGGTAACCAACATTGATGGGACAGAGCTTTATATCGACAACCCTAGCAATCTGCCCGATGCCCAATACCGCGAAAAGCTGGAGGAACCCTACGTCAAAGTAGACATGATTACGCCCGAAGAGTTTGTTGGCTCCCTGATGGACTTGAGCCAAACCCGGCGGGGCGTGTTCAAAGACATGAAGTACTTAACCCAGGGTCGCACCACCCTCACCTACGAACTGCCGCTAGCCGAAGTGGTCACCGATTTCTTTGACCAAATGAAGTCGCGATCGCGCGGCTATGCCAGCATGGAATATCACCTGATTGGCTACCGCGAGAATCCACTGGTCAAGCTCGACATTTTGATCAACGGCGATCCCGTCGATCCGCTGGCCACCATCGTACACCGCGATAAGGCATACCATGTCGGCAAAGCCCTAGTCGAAAAGCTCAAAGAGCTGATCCCCCGCCACCAGTTCAAAATTCCGATCCAGGCCACCATCGGCAGCCGCGTCGTTGCCAGTGAACAGATTCCCGCCCTGCGCAAAGACGTGTTGGCCAAGTGCTACGGCGGCGATATTAGCCGGAAAAAGAAATTACTCCAAAAACAAGCCAAAGGCAAGAAACGGATGAAATCCGTCGGCACTGTCGATGTCCCGCAAGAAGCCTTCATGGCCGTGTTGAAGCTGCAATAACGTACAACCGTAGAGACGCGATTCATCGCGTCTATAACCGTGAAGACGCGATTCATCGCGTCCATAACAGTGAAGACGCGATGAATCGCGTCTCTACGGGGGGGATTATGTGGGGAGCACCCCGATCACGTATTCGCCTTCATTCACCGCCTGATTGGTGGCGACATCATATACCCGCCCGCTGCACTCGGCGTAGATGTCTAGCACTACGGGCAACGTGCCTTCTTTATTGAAGCTCAGCAGTTGATAGAGCCGCTGCTGAGCCTGCACCATTGCGCCCAGCGGCACCCTGGCTTGAACGATGCCGCCGCCAGGAGCATAGTAGCGTCGCAGCTGGCTACGCTGAGTGAAGGTCGTAGGATGCGGCTGGATCGATGGTGTGATCGGCAGGTGCAGCATGCGCTTGGCCGTTAGATAGTTTTTCACCCCCCGTACGCCTTTCGCCACAGAGGCTGGATTGAGCTGCATCCCCGATCCTAGCTCCAGCGTGTAGGCTTCGACGTCAAACCGCATGGGTTTGCCCAAAATGGCCAGGTATTTTTCTAAGGCCAGCCACGGTTTGATCAACGCTTCGTCAAACGCATCGCCATCATACTCGTCTAACAAAACGACCGTTTCGAGTAAAAACAAAGTGGCACTAGCAGCGCGATCGCGAAAATAGTAGACATACTCCAGGCCCTGATCGCTCGACGTGTGCAGGTCGATCACATAGTCTGCGTCCAGGCAAAGGGATTGCAGACAGTAGCGATATTTTTCGTCTTGGGGCACCCCTGCCGGAGACTGGATTTGATCCGCTAGCTGGGCAAACCGCGCCAGAATCGTTTGGCGATAGGTTTGTTGAATCGTGCGTAGATCGCTATCCAAGTGCGTTTTGGCAAAGGCGAGAATATCATCTCCTTGGGTTTCGTAATCCCAAAAAATCCGATTCCAGTCTCTACCGTCGTAGGGATTAAACCGTCCTGACGCATAGTGATGCGATCGCGCATTCACGCTCATCGGATTGCACATCGGCACCAGCCACAGTTCCCCCGTGAGCTTGTCGGGTGCCAAACCCTGGAGCAGCGTCATCAGCTCTGCAATCACCGCATTGCCAGCAATTTCGCCACCGTGGAGGTTGGCCTGGATATATGCCTTCTTACCGGGCTTGGCTCCCGCAAACTTATAAACTTGCAGCGTCAGGCGATCGCCCGAGGCCAATTGCAGCAGCGGTAGAGTCTCAATGACTGGAATCACTAATCGGTCTCCCTATAGGCAAGCACTACCAATTTTTGCACGCATCACAGCGATCGCCACAGAGCGCGTCTAGCGTTTATAGTCGGAAAATCCGGAATAATTTGAGAAACTTTTGGCCAGCCCTCACGTCTTGAAATGTGGGTCTTGAAATGTGAGTAATAGAATAGCCGTTCAATCCAAAATATTAGATTTTATTTAACTGACATCCCCTATCGATCCCAATCATTTGCCTACTTGCCCCTATCTCCGACCGAGGAAAATAAAGATGAATCCTTCTTCCCTGATTACCCTTGCCGCCACCCTAGCCTTAGCAGCAGGTTTTGCAACTCCACTTCAATCGGCACAGGCGGCTGAACGTATGAGTCTAGGTGCTCAACCCGTTGCTCAACCAGTCGCTCAATCAGCCGCTCAACCAATCGAACTGCAACAGCTTCGCTCTGGTAGTCGGCAGCTCGATACCCGGCTGGCGCAGTTCGAGGAATTTGACTTTGATGATGATGATAGCGATCGCAGTGACCGCAATAATCGCAATGATCGCAATGACCGCAATGACCGCAATGATCGCAACAACAACGATCGTTGGAATAACAGCGATCGCGAAGGCAATAGCGATCGGTGGACAACTGACGATCGTCGCGACAATGGCGCAAATCGAGACAATAGCGATCGCTGGGATCGCAATGACAACAATAACAATGACCGCTGGGATCGCAATGACAACAATAACGATCGCTGGGACAACAACGATAATCGGAGTAACCGCAACGGCTGCTATCGGGCGTATGTCAATCGGGGTGGCGTCTCTGAGCGCAGTGAAGCTGAGGTGATTGCCCGAGAATTTCTAGGCTGTCGCTTAGGCATTGAACCCTATTCCCGCACGGTTCAAATTGTGGGAGTTGGCAGCGATCGCCGCAACTGGGTGGTACGCGGCAAAGTAGACGGGGAGTTCTTTAGGATTGACATTGACTCGGATGATGCAGAAGTTGTGAACTTCGACCCGCCGAATGGCCGTAATGATAATAACGACGATGATGATCAGAACGTGATTTTCTTCTAACGTGATTTTCTGCTAAAGTTTGCAGCCTGATTAAACGAAACCCATTCCGTCTGATAGATGGAATGGGTTTTAAAAGATTGTTGACTGATTGGCATAGCGGCGATCGCTAGCATTAGTCAATTGAAACAGCCTTGACATCAACCGGATCAGCGCTAGCTACTTCTGCGTCGCCTCCCATGTCATTTTTCTGCGCTTTCACGCGACTGATCAGCAGCTGAGACACTTCGGTGAACAGTAGAGTGATGATAATGGCATCATCAATTTGACCGATGACAGGAATAAAGTCAGGCGCAATGTCAAACGGCATAACGATATAGGCTAAGGAGGCCAAGATAACCCACCAGCGATATTTTGGGTTACGGATTGTGTTGCGGTACCAGTCATAAACGCTTTGGAGGGGAAATGTCATTTGGGGTGTCCTTGTCTCAACTTCCTTATCTTCTCCGATTCCCCCCACAACCATGAGTGGGAATAACCGCCTCAATTAGGTCTGGAGATTCCCACCCTGCCAATCGGGAAGCGATCGCTCTGTCGTTGGACATAAACAATCGCTAGAAGACTATAACTAGAAGACTATGACTAGAAGACTATAAACAGAAGCCGCTAAACCAGGCGACCGTTCCTCACACATCTGACGGGTTCTACTGCGACGGATCTATCAACCTTTGATTTTTTGAGCGATACGTGGCGTTAACCAATACTTAGCTCTAATCGTTGTCCCACTCTTCGTGCCCGAGCAGATCGCCAATGCGATCGCGCAGCAAAAAGTCACATTCCTCTAGTTCATCTTCAACGCACGCCCACTCGCGCGCTGAAATGTATTTGCACAGCGTATAAATTGGCTGCTGGCGGTTGACGGTGCCGCGTTCGACCAGGTGCCGAACTTCATCTTGAAGCAAATCCATGGAGTACTGGATCGATTGGATCATGATTCACCCTCTGCCGTATGGCTTGTAAAGCTGTAACGTTTTGCAATGCAAAGTTACAAAGTCATCATATACGTCTTTATGTATATCGGCTTATTTTGTATTTGTCTATACCGAATAAAGCCATTGTCGGGCTAATTCCGGAAAGAGGACATTAAGTAATGTTAAAAAGTCATGGTTTCATGACAGTCTTAGGATAAGGGAATATTTTTTTTGAGATGTGCGGCGTTGGGGCATGGATACCCCTCCCCGAAACGGAGCAGATCCGTCATCATAGGGAGAGTGTGGCTTTGTGAAGCTAGGGGTTAACAGCGGGTATGAGTAAATTTGATATTCAGGCACCGTTTGAGCCAAAGGGAGATCAGCCCAAGGCGATCGCTCAATTAACCGACTACCTCAATGCTGGCAACCGCTACCAAACGCTTCTGGGTGCAACGGGTACAGGCAAAACGCACACGATTGCGCGGGTGATTCAAAATGTGGGCAAGCCAACGCTGCTGCTGGCTCATAACAAAACGCTGGCGGCGCAGCTATGCAACGAGCTACGAGAATTTTTCCCCGACAATGCGGTGGAATATTTCATCAGCTATTACGACTATTATCAGCCCGAAGCATATATTCCCGTTACCGACACGTATATTGCGAAGACCGCGTCGATCAACGAAGAAATCGATATGCTGCGTCACTCGGCCACGCGATCGCTATTCGAGCGCAAAGACGTAATTGTGGTGGCTTCAATTAGCTGCATTTACGGTTTAGGAATTCCGTCGGAGTACCTGAATGCGTCGGTGCCGCTGCGGGTGGGGATGGAAACCGACCAGCGGCAAATTTTGCGCGACCTGTCCACCATTCAGTATGAGCGCAACGATTTGGAGCCGGGGCGAGGCCGCTTTCGGGTTAAAGGCGACGTGCTAGAAATTGGCCCCGCCTACGAAGACCGGATCATTCGCATTGAGTTTTTTGGCGATGAAATCGACGCGATTCGCTACATTGACCCGATTACGGGCACCACGCTGCAAAGCATGGACGCCGTCAACATCTACCCAGCCAAACACTTTGTCACGCCAACCGATCGCTTAGAAGAAGCCTGTGAAGCGATTCAAGCTGAATTAAAAGAGCAGCTAACTGTTTTGGAAAGCGAAAATAAGCTGCTAGAGGCTCAGCGGCTAGAGCAACGCACCCGCTACGATCTGGAGATGCTGCGCGAAGTCGGCTACTGCAACGGCGTAGAAAACTACGCCCGCCACCTAGCCGGACGCACGGCAGGGTCGCCACCGGAATGTTTGATCGACTATTTCCCCAAAGATTGGCTGCTGGTAATTGACGAATCCCACGTCACCCTGCCGCAGCTCAAAGCTATGTATAACGGCGATCGCGCTCGTAAAACGGTGCTGATTGACCACGGCTTCCGGCTGCCCAGCGCTGCCGACAACCGCCCCCTAAAGAACGAAGAATTCTGGCAGAAGGTGAATCAGTGCATTTTTGCGTCGGCCACGCCCGGTCTATGGGAACTAGAAATTTCAGGTAGCGAGTTCAATACCATTGGCACGGGTAAAGATGAGCGCAAAACCTACAAATTGGGCACGGGTCGCGTGGCCGAGCAGGTAATCCGTCCTACGGGCGTGATCGATCCTGAAATCTTTGTCCGCCCTACCGACGGGCAAATTGACGACCTGCTGGGCGAAATTTTGGCACGGGTGAAGCTGGGTGAACGCACCTTAATTACAACGCTGACCAAGCGGATGGCCGAAGACCTGACCGACTATTTGCAAGAGCGATCGGTTCGCGTCCGCTATCTACATTCTGAAATTAACTCAATCGAACGCATCGAGATTTTGCAAGACCTGCGCCAGGGCGTGTTTGATGTGCTAGTTGGCGTTAACCTGCTGCGAGAAGGACTCGATCTGCCCGAAGTTTCGCTCGTGGCCATTTTAGATGCCGACAAAGAAGGCTTCCTGCGGGCAGAGCGATCGCTAATTCAAACCATTGGGCGGGCAGCTCGCCATGTGCGCGGTCAGGCGATTCTCTATGCCGATAACCTCACCGACAGCATGGCGCGTGCCATCAGCGAAACCGATCGCCGCCGCACGATTCAGATTGCCCACAACACAGAATTTGGCATCATTCCGCAGTCGATTATCAAAAAGCAAAATAACTCGATTTTGCAATTTTTGGAAGTGTCACGCCGCATCTCTAGCCACGAACTAGAAGAAGTGTTTGAACACTCCAACGAACTGCCCCTAGACAGCATCCCCGAACTGATTGTGAAGCTAGAGGCACAAATGAAAGAGGCCGCTAAAAAGATGGAATTTGAAGAAGCCGCTAAGTTTCGCGATCGGATTAAACAACTGCGCGATCGCCTCACCGGACGCCGCTAAACGCCGACACTAAATTATGGATTTACCAGAACTCGATCCCGAAATCATTGACCGCATTGTTGAAATGGCGTGGGAAGACCGCACCTCATTTGAGGCGATCGCCCTCCAGTTTGGCCTACAGGAAAAGCAGGTGATTGCCCTGATGCGGCAACAGATGCAGCCCTCTAGCTTCAAAATGTGGCGCAAGCGCGTCAGCGGACGCAAAACCAAACATCTGAAACAGCGCGGTTTTCTAGCCGGACGCTTTCGTTCACAAAATCAAAAGGGGTCTTAAACTCGGCTGCGAGACTGCACTTTCACCCAGATGCCTGCTTTTGGCCGCAACGTCATCGACGGTAGCGGTTCAACCTATTTTCTGCTTTTCAGACATCCTTTGAAAATAATGCTTGACGGCAGCCGCTTCTACCCGTATGCTTTTTCATTAAGCTGCGCAACCCGTTGCAGCCGTACATCAGGATTCAATACTTTAACGCCACTTGACAGTGTTGTCCCCACTCTCAAGCGGCTAAGTCCCCACACTGTTCACGCCAGTCCGGAGACCTTGGTGAATGATACCTTGGTCATCCCGATTTGCACTACAAACAAAGAAGGATGGCTTAAGGTATTGAGTTCTGGTTTCCTGAACCCCAAATCCCCTTTTGATTTTGTGAACGAAAGCGTCCGGCTAGAAAACCGCGCTGTTTCAGAT
>CASBQX010000331.1 GCA_949127925.1 Synechococcales cyanobacterium PMM_0002 | reverse complement strand
ATTGAGCAAGGGGCTTAAGCCCCTTGTTTAAGTTTGGATGGCATATCACTATCTAGGGTTAAATCTCAACTGGAGCTTTGCGAACAGACGCATCGAGGAGTGAGGTGCCGTCGTATTTTTCGGGGATCGGGGCATTGAGCAGTTCTCGAATTGTAGGCGCAACATCTAGCCCCTGCCCTGGTCGGAATTGGGAATTGGCAATGATCCCAGGGCCTTTTAGCATGATGAATCCGTTAGATCGATGTCCACCCGAGCGGAAGTGGGGGAGTGGGCCAATGCGGCCAAAGTCGGGGCTGTCCACCACATCGGTAATCACTTCTTCCCACACCACTACGAGGTCAGCATCGGACAAGTTGTGATCGTCGAAGGGCGATCGCCGGGGGCGAGAGATTTGCTTGACCATCGACTTGCCAGTTCGGGCATCTTTGAGGCGGAAGATCATCTCCGTCAGTTCGCTGCACACGGAGTCGTAGTCTTCCGGTGCAACGGTGCCATTGCTCTCTCGGCCTTTCACGTTAATTCGTACATGTCCATCAGCAAAATAGGGCAGGGCAAAGGCAGGCATCTCAGACCACAGCGGGCGATACCACATCGCTGGCATCCAGAAGAGCGGAGCCTTTTGATCCATTAGGGTGTAGGGAGAGTCTAGACCGTTGTGCCGAGACCGTAAGAAATTGCTGGGGAGTAGCGGGCGGAGGAAGCGCTTAATCGGGTTGGATTCATAGTTGCGCGCCCACACTTCGCCCATCCAAGACTTGCGGAACGGATGTTCGATCATTTTCGACGGCGGTTGATTCATATCACCAGGGGCGATCGCCACCTTGCCGGGGAAGCTATAGCGATACATCAGCTCAGGCAAAACAGCCATGCTGAGCAAGTCTGTATAGTTTGCCCCCATTCCGTGCGGAGAAAAGATCACCACATAGGCATCTTCGGGAGCTTCTGCTAAAATTTCGCCCACGGCCTGATCGATAGCTTCGAACGCTTCTAGCATTAAAGGGCCAGCAGGCTTACCTTGCGCTTCATAGACTGGATGATCAGGGTGGGTGTACCACAAATCATGACCTGCCGTGTGGGCTTCACCAAACCCGACTACGAAGAGATCCCAGTTCTCCTGCTTCATGTAGTCGCGACAAATCTTAGAGCGAACCTCAGTACTGGTTTTAATGGCTCCTGGCAACCACTTCTCGTATTTTTTATCCCACCAAATACCTGTGTCTTTATATAAGACCGGGTTCTCGCCATACTCTTGAATCAAGTTGGGCAGCAATTCGGGAGGGTTAGAATGGCTGGGAGTAAAGGGGTAGTGCCCGCCCCAAGCCAGCGTTTGTAGCCCGTTAACTTTGCTAGACAAGCCAGACGTAGGGGGGTCGAGCACAAACACCCGATAGTCGTCTTCTAAGGCATAAAACGGCGGATGTTGCTCAAAGTCACACCCAACTTGAAGAATATCTCGACTGACCTCGTACCCATTGGGAGAGAACTTTGAAGTACCCCAGAACCCAGTCTGATCTGGCATACAGCCAGTCCAAGTCATGGCCCACAAGCGTTCTGTAGAAGCGGCGGGGGTAGGGACATCAGAATAGTTAACAATGTTATTGAGGCGACCATAGGCACCCTGTTGGCGCACTTGGCTAATATTCTTGAGATGCCCCTGCGCCATGTACGCTTCTAAAAGTTTGGGGTCAGCAGCATCTAACCCTATAGCAATTACCGGACTTCTCACTCTATCCTCCAATCTAAAATTACTTTGGTAGACTCCGGAAACCGAAGAGCATCTCTTAAAGTATTGCAACAGTAATATCTGGACGCTAAGAGTGCGGGAGAACTCCTAGCGCCCACCATCGCCTCAGCGGCAAATCCGTTTAATTCAATACCTGCTTGCACCCCAGAGGATATGCCTGTTTGAACGCTGTGTGAAACTGCCTAGCCTACAAAGGCTACAGTTTGGTCATAATAGTCAAAATTGCGGGTGCTATCTACATTCCAACTGGCCTCTTCATAGAAACTTCGCATTAAACATCACCATAGCCGCTTCTCCTGAAGAAACTGTGAAGCCTATGATTGACCACTAAATGATTACTAAATTTCTCTAGACTCTGTTCAATAGTGGATTAGATATTGACGTTGGCACAAAATAATGCAAGGTGATGACGGGGCTAAACGAGGCGCTCCTGTGAGGAACCGATAAAGATCGAGGGGGTACGACTCACTACCCACAGTGGGTCTGAAATAGAAGTGGGTCTGAAATAATCGTCCTAGAAGCACCTTGCCTTGATCTATCCACACCCATGAGCAAATTGTTCTTATGCTTGTGAACAGTAAAGAATTTCGTTTCAAAGACTGTAACCCAGTATTCTTCGCGAGGATTACGTCAGAATATGGTGTTGTGCCACGGCATATGGTGTCATTCGACAGTGCTGGTGCGACGCCTCAATTTGTTGAGCCGCTGTGGACTATATCTCAACCCTGAATTAACGGACTCCTTGGGTTACCTTTGACCATGCATGTTTTATTTTTCTTGGGGGCGATCGCCCTCAGTACCGCCATCCTCAGTACTGCCACTCTCAGTACCGCCACTAGCCTCAGTCCTGCTGCGAGTTTTACTGATGTTGATAGACTGAGCTATCCCGCTGATTTAGGGGCTGCGATCGCCATGACCCCGCTGCCCCCGACTCAAGCCAGCGTGACTGGGACGGTCTTCTACCTGCCACGAATTGCATTGCCCCCCAATAGCGTGGTTGAAGTAGATCTACAAGACATCTCACGTCAAGATACTGCCGCCATCGTTTTGGGCAAACAGACCATTACCTCCAACGGCAGGCAGGTGCCATTCCAGTTCGAGATCCCCTACGACCCGGCCTTAGTCCAGGAAGGGAACACTTATGTGATTCGCGCTCAAATTCGGGCAGACGGGCAGCTGCTTTTTACCAGCACATCCCGCTATGCCGTGATTACGAACGGCCATCCCAATAGTGCAGACGTTCAGGTCAATCCGGTGAGCGATCCGGTGAGGTAGAGGCCCATAGCGGGGAGCGGGGAGCATAGGGTTTATGGATAGAAGCTCAACTGCGGCAGACCTAGCGTTTCCTCCCAGCCCATCATCAAGTTGAGGCACTGTACAGCCTGCCCTGCTTGCCCTTTGAGCAAATTATCGATCGCCGACATGACAATCACCCGGCCCGTGCGGGGATCAAGTTCAATCCCGATGTAGCATAGGTTAGTGCCACAGGCCCATTTGGTTTGGGGATAAATGCCGCTGGGCAATACTCGCACCCAAGGACATGAGCGGTAAAAAGCTTGGTAAATGGTCAGCATATCGTCGCGCACCAGGCCCGGATCGCGCATGGTGGCGTAGATGGTCGCCAGGATGCCCCGCACCATTGGGATCAGATGCGGCGTAAATTGCACCATGACTTCGTGTCCGGCTAGGTCGCTGCAAACTTGCTCAATTTCGGGAGTGTGGCGGTGCCGACCGCCAACACTGTAAGCTCCCAGTGAGTTGTCGGCCTCGGCTAGCAGCATATTCACTTTGGGCGGCTGGCGACCCCCACCGGACGTACCAGATTTGGCATCAATTACGGCAGTTTCAGGGACAATTAGCCCCTGTTTTAGCAGCGGCGCTAACCCCAGCAGGCTGGCGGTGGGAAAACAGCCCGGACAGCCGACTAGTTGGGCATCGGCAATTCGATCGCGATACAGTTCGGGTAACCCATACACGGCTGTTTGGGCTGTGGTATGGTCATCGCGATCGCCGCCATACCAGGTTTTGTAGGTGTCGAGTTCGCTAAAGCGGTAGTCCGCCGACAGATCTAGCACCTTACAGCCCTTCTCCAGCAGGCGGGGAGCCATTTTCAGCGCCAGCCCATTCGGCAGCGATAGAAATACGATCTGGCAGCGATCGCCAATTACCTCCAGATCCACTGGTTCGACAACCAAGCTGATCCGATGCCCTAAGTGAGGATAAATTTCGGAAAATGGCTT
>CASBQX010000330.1 GCA_949127925.1 Synechococcales cyanobacterium PMM_0002 | reverse complement strand
GTAGCTAACCTCACACAGTACGTTAGACGAGTTTAAGATAAACCTGTATTTCATGGGGTTCTATGGCAGAGTATATCGACTCTCGGGGCGAAGCGCAGCCGGAACTGCGCCGTTCGGAGCCTACGTTAGATTACGCAGATGCACCAAAAACTTTACAAAGTCTTGATGTTCTCCCCTTTCCAATGGGAGTTGCAGCGGGTTCGGAGCTAGCACCCCTGCGTCAGCGCAAGCGCATCAGGCTCAATTTTGCTAAATTGCAGTCCTTTGAACTAGTCAATCGCCAATTTCAGCGATTAGGCGTTACCTTTGCCAATGCGATCGCCCTCTCTCCCTCTAATCCTGCGTACTCTCCCTATGTCGGGCGTACGGTAATCATGGGTTACCCCAGAGGCGGGTGGTTAGAGGCCACGTTCGATGCTCCTGTAAAGTTTGTCAGCAGCTGTGTAACCAGTTCTCGCCCCACTGTAATGGCGGCCTTTGACGGCAACAACCAGCCTGTGGCGCAAACAGAAATGCGAACCGCAAACCTGGCGGGTTCTAACTCTGAACTACCGCCCAATATGGAGCTTTGCATCAACGGGGAAGGCATTTGCCGAGTCACCTTTTATTCATTTGATGGCCAGCTAACAATCGGTGAATTCTGTTTTGGTACTTAAGCAGAGTGCTTAGAACAGGTGCCTAGGAATCTTACCAATGAACTGGCAAAAGCTCGAAACCGAGCCGCTGCTGAACGGACGCTAATGGCGTGGATTCGGACGTCTCTGGTGCTGATCAGCTTTGGCTTTGGCATTGATCAAGTGATAGAAGCAATCAATCGTTCTGTTCCGCCTGCCGTTAACGCCGGACGACTAACGCGGTCGATTGGGCTAATGTTTATTGCAGTTGGCATTTATGCAATTTTGATGGCTATTTTGGAGCATCGACAAGAGCTGAAACAAATTCAGCGAGATGACTATGTGTATGTGTCGCGGCGCTCCCACGGGGTTGTGGTGGCCACATCCCTGGTGGTCATTGGGGTGTTTATGTTTGTTGCGATCGCCATTAAATCTATTGGCTAAACTAGCTAAGCGCAAGGCACTGTAGGGTATATAGGTGGCTAGCGGCTGCAATTAGCTGATTCTTGGTGTCAGATCGCGTATGAAAAACTATCGACGGCTGGCGGGGCTGCAACCTAATTGGCAACGACAGACCTGGCATCGAACAGGGCGGGTTTTGAGTTGGATGTTGGTAGGGTTGCTAATTGGGCTATCGGCCTGGACTCCGGGGGCACTGGGGCAATTGTCTTTTCCTCCGACTCAGTCTGCTGAAACGTTGCCTTCAGGCGTGAAACGGCTGGGGCTAATTGAAGTCACCGATGTCCGATTTGACGGTCAGCCGCTATTTAAGATTGCCTCCCCTACAGTCTATAACCGCAACGAGCCGGGGAGTCAGGTTCCAGTTGAGGCGCGAGGCAGCCAAATTCAGGCCAATTTGACTCAGCTAACGGCTAAAAATCCGACGGGTTTACCTGACGCCAGTAGAGACCACGCCACCCTACTTGATCCCAAAACCCTAGAAGTTTATACTGAAACCCTAAACGGGCAGCCCGTTTTATTTGTTAAAGATGCGTATCTGGCAGAACCGCGCGTTTTGCTCACCGTCACCGATTCTGATGCGCAATATTACTCTATTTCTGCCCCCGCCCTAGCCGTTCAGTGGCAGAACCTATTAGGGACTAAGTTGCGCGAGGCATTGAGCAGTCGGCAGCCCGATGCCATTCAGCGTCAGGGACGTCTGGCGATCGCCTTCATCCTAGGCATTATGCTCCTGACGTTTCTGCTCGCCGCCGTGTGGAGAAGACTGGGTAAACGCCAGAAACAGCTTGAGCAACAGCGCGATGTGGCGTCCCCCGCTGCTACCGCAACCCCACCCCACCCACCTTTAAATCCTCAGGCAGGGGTAAATCCTCAAGTAGGCGTCAACAGCCAATTAGGCGACGAACCCGACGACCCGCCGAATTGGGTGGTATTTGAGCACATTCAGCGCTGGTTAAGTCTGCGTCGCCGCCTAAAAATTGTTCACTTTTTGCGCTGGCTCATATTTTGGCTCGTTGTGCTGCTGTGGGTAGCGGGCCTTGCCATGGTGCTCTATCAATTCCCTGAAACCCGAGCAGCGGCAATGGGGGTGATCTCGTCTCCAATTGTGGTGCTAGTGGCCTGGTTTCTCACGGGTTTAATTAACCGATTGGCCAATCTGGGGATCGATCAATTTGCTAAAGCCTGGGCAGATGGCGAGTTCATTACGGTAGAAAACCTCCAGCGCCGATCGCTGCGCATTTCTACCATTGCCAATGTGCTCAAGGGCCTAACCACCGTTGTGGTCTATACCATTGGCATTGGGTGGGTGCTCCAACGTCTCAACATTGCACCCGCGTCGGTGCTGGCGTTGGGGGCAATTGTGGCGCTTGCCGTTTCGTTTGCCGCTCAAAGCTTGGTCAAAGATCTGGTGAATGGGTTTTTGATTTTGCTCGAAGATCAGTACGCGATCGGCGACTACGTGGCGATTAACAACGTCTCGGGGCTAGTCGAAAACTTGAATTTGCGCATCACGCAGCTGCGAAGTGACGCTGGCAATTTGATTACGATCCCCAATAGCCAAGTGATTCAAGCAGAAAACATGAGCCGAGCCTGGTCTCGTACCGATTTCCGCATTCAGGTGGCCTACGATACCGATATCGATCAGGCGCTAGCGATTGTGAGAGACGTAGCCGATGAACTATCCAAAGATTCGGATTGGGGCGCATTAATTTTGAATGCAAGTGAATTGCTGGGCATTGATGATATTTCGCACACTGGGATCGTGATTCGCACTTGGATTCGGACTCAACCACTCAAACAATGGATCGTTGCTCGTGAGTTTCGCCGTCGGTTGAAGCTCGCGTTCGATCACCACAATATCCAGATTGGGATGCCGCAGCCAGCCCTAAGCGGCAACTTAATGGGGCGAATTGATGTCCATTAGGCAGTGGGTATTGATTGGGTATTTAGTTAGGAGGGTCAATTGCATGACTCAACCATTACAGCGCTGGGTAGGCTGGATCAAAAAACGTGGCACACTATCTGTTGGAGCCATCAGCCTAGCGATCGCGTTGCATGCACCGAGTGCCGAGGCAGCAGAGCGCGTCGTCTTTCAGTATCGAGGGCTAGAACGGGCGATCGCCGTTGCCGACCTCAATACCCTGGCTGAAACCGGAGAAGCGCCGCGATCGCTGAGGCCATTCTTACGGCTTGCCAATCAAGAGCCTAGCCAGGTGCAGCAGACCCTAACCCGCTCCATTCCCATGAGTCCGGTGCTGCTCGATCGGGTGCTCAATAGCCCAATTGGGTCGCTTGTACTAGATGAACTGACCCCCATTATTCATACCCCAGGCAATAGGGCTGATCGACCGGCGCTGCGGTCTGCCTTGGTGCTTTCTGCCGCCGATGATCAAGCTGTTTCGCTGCTAGAAATCTTGCAAAACTACCCCACCCAAGATGTAGAAGTGGATGTAGTGCGGCTGGGCGAAGCGGTCGTAAAAATTAGCAGTTGGACAAGTCGAATTCGGCAAGCGCTCGATTTTTTACGCTAAAAACTCAAGGCAATTTAGCCAAACTAGATTTGGTGCTAATTCCCGGTTGGTCAAGGGAGTTGGCTCCTGCTTATCGACAATGAACCAGGGACGATTGCAGCCCTAAAAATGAGATGTGCCGATTCTACATCGCCAGAGCTTCTAGGACAGTTATTTCTTCACCAGATAAGTGATCAAAGGTTTGATCGAAAAGTTTGCAAATTTCACCAAATACGGCTGGATTATGATTGAAGAATTGATTAATTTTGCCGTTAAATAGGGTTTTAATAGCGCAACTCCGACAATGGTAAATTGGGTGCGTGCCATTATCTTGAGTCGTATAGCGGGTACGAACATCGACTTTGGCGCTGTCACAGCAAGGACAGTTCTGAGAGAATAAATCCATCATCAGATCCAATTGAGGTGCAGGGTTGGTAGACTACTGAATCCCTGTCATATAGCAATATCAGGGCTTTATGTCTCCTCACTCAGCGGAAGCAGTGCCAAGAATTTGCAAAATCGATTAATTGTTAAGCTGCGATCGCTTTATGAGCTATGTAGCTTTTAGAACTGTAATTAATTAACCAATCCATTCAGGTTGCCAAGTTTTTTACACAACTTTTCACGCAAGTCTTAGGGAAAAGCGATCGCAGCTACAAAGTTTATCCCCCCCCCCTGGATTGCATCAACTTGAGTTTGAGTATATCATTCGACCTTGGGTGATGTTTGAGCAGTCTCTTTGTGAATGACAAAAAGTTTCAGATTTTCCTTAAGTTCTCGTCATTTTGCAGTCCTATGATTAAAAGAAACTTGGGGATCGTTTTCTCTATCCACAAGAGCAGATCTGGTTTATTTATAAAAGGATGAATCTAAACCTCTCACTTTTCATTGATTGTTTAAGCAACTATGCCAAAAGTGAGGTATTCATCGAATTTGAACATGTCCAACATCTACCTGCATCATGAAATTAAATCTTAAAACCACATCTTGCGCTGCCGGAATTGTGCTGGCGCTGTCTGCTTGCGTTTCCTCCACACCAGAGCGCCCTTCATCACAAAATAACGCTGCTGCTCCACAGCAGGGCGGCTCGTCCGAACAGATTGTGCTTGCTCTGAGTAATTCAGAATTTGACGATGGATTTGACCCAACCTTAGGCTGGGGGCGCTATGGTTCGCCACTATTTCAAAGTACGTTACTTAGGCGCAATTCTGAGTTGGAGTTTGAGAATGATCTGGCCACCAGCTATACCGTTAGCGATGATGGCAAAGTGTGGACGGTGACGATTCGCGCGGATGCAAAATTTAGTGATGGGATACCTGTAACCGCTGAAGATGTGGCCTTCACGTTTAATCAGGCTGGAGAGAGCGGTGGGAAGACAGATGTGACTGTGTTGCAAGACGCGATCGCTACTAGTCCCACTACCGTTGAGCTTCGCCTCAAGCAACCACAAAGCACCTTCATCAATCGCCTTGCAACACTGGGTATTGTGCCCAAACACGCCTACAGCGCTGAATATGGCCGCAATCCGATCGGTTCTGGCCCTTACAAATTGGTGCAGTGGGACGAAGGCCAGCAGCTCATCGCCGAGGTGAATCCTGACTACTACGGCGACGCGCCCCAAATTCAGCGACTCGTCTTTTTGCTGGTTGAAGAAGATGCTGCGTTTGCCGCCGCCAAAGCAGGACAGGCGCAGGTTGCTTCAGTTCCCCAAACGCTGGCTGTGCAGTCGGTCGACAACATGAAGCTGTATGACGTAAAAAGCGTCGATAACCGGGGAATTATGTTTCCCTTTGAGCCAAACACGGGCAAGAAAACGCCCGATGGAGCTGCGATCGGTAACGACGTGACGGCGGATCGAGCGATTCGCCAAGCAATTAACTATGGGATCGATCGCAAAGCCTTAGTCGATGGAGTTTTGGAAGGCTACGGTTCACCTGCTTATGGCCCTGTTACCGGACTGCCGTGGGAGCAGAAGGAAGCAGATATCGAAGATGGGCAGATCGATCGCGCCAAGCAGATTCTCGCTGAGGGCGGCTGGAGTGACAAGAACGGCGACGGCATTGTTGAGAAAAACGGACAGCCTGCCGAGTTTACGATGCTCTATCCGGCCAGCGACTCGATTCGTCAGGCGCTCGCGTTGTCAGTGGCAGAGCAGATTAAGCCAATCGGCATTCGCGCCAACGTCGAAGGTAAAAGCTGGGATGAAATCAAGCCGCTGATGCACAGTAACGTCATTCTATTTGGCTGGGGTAGTCAAGACCCGACTGAAGTTTATAACCTCTATCACAGCAAGTCGGCGCAGGGCGACTTTAATAACGCGGGATATTATGCCGACTCCAAAATCGATAGCGTTTTGGATTTGGCAATGGGAGCACCTACTCAAGAAGAAGCGATCGCCTTTTGGAAAGCCGCTCAGTGGAATGGGCAAACTGGCTTTACGACTAAGGGGGATGCGGCTTGGGCGTGGCTGGTGAATCTTGACCACACATATTTTGTCAACACCTGCCTCAACATCGGCACGCCACAAATCGAACCGCACGGGCATGGCTGGCCGATCACCGCCAACATTTCGGAATGGAAGTGGACATGCAACTAGGCATCGCTGCTTTCATCCTGCGGAAGTTGTTGCGGCTGGCTCTGTTGCTGATTGCAGTGGCAATTTTTAGCTTCGTGCTGATCAGCCTGTCGCCGATCGATCCGATCGATGCCTATGTCGGAGCTGATATGCTGCAAATCAGTCCCGAACAGCGCGACATTATCGCCCAACGCTGGGGCTTAGATCAGCCGATGATGACACGCTTTATCCTTTGGCTGCGACAGTTGGCAAGTGGCAATTTGGGCACATCGATAATTTTTAATCAGCCTGTGTCTACCGTGATTGGTAGCCGGTTTCAAACGTCGCTGCAAATGTTGGCGATCGCGTGGCTCATATCTGGCGCGTTGGGCTTGGCAATGGGCGTGGTGGCAGGAGCGCGCGCCGGGTCGTGGCTCGATCGCGCCATCCGCTTCTATGCCTACACGCTCGCTGCTTCCCCGACATTTTGGGTTGCGCTGCTGCTGCTGCTTGTCTTCTCGGTTTCGCTAAAAATCACGCCGATTTGCTGTGCCACGCCCCCAGGCGTTCTGACCAGGGATGTCACGGTCTGGCAGCGACTCCATCACCTGATTTTACCTGCTGCAACGCTAAGCCTCATCGGCGTGGCAAACATCGCCCTGCACACGCGCCAAAAGCTCATCGAAGTTCTCAACAGCGATTACGTCTTGTTTGCCCGCGCCCAAGGCGAAAGCCTCGTCGGCATCATCCGCCATCACGGGCTACGAAACATCATCCTCCCTGCTCTAACACTCCAGTTTGCTTCCTTAAGTGAATTATTTGGTGGCTCTGTTTTAGCCGAGCAGGTGTTTTCTTACCCCGGTTTAGGCAAAGCGACAGTCGAAGCCGCCCTGCGGAGTGACGTGCCGCTGCTGGTGGGAATTGTGTTTTTCAGTGCGCTATTTGTTTACACAGGTAACTTAATTGCCGATCTGACCTATCAAATCGTTGATCCCCGTATTCGCATCGGCAAATCGAGCTAACCTGCCCATCCAATTGAACCTCCAATGGCTACTTCCTTTCTCCGTCGTCGTCCTGCAATTCGCTTTAATCGCCGTCAGATTACGCTCTGGTCGATCGCCCTTTGCACATTATTTTTGGTTGCGATTGTCTTCAGCAATAGGTTCATAGGCGATACTGGACTCGATCCAGCTTTGACCCAGCGCAATCAACCGCCCTCTTTGGCACATCTGTTTGGGACAGATTGGTTAGGGCGTGATATGTTGACGCGATCGCTGCACGGCATGTCTTTGAGTGTACGGGTTGGACTACTGGCGGCAGGCTTCAGCGCCATTATCGGTACCGGCTTGGGGCTGATGGCAGGAACACTGGGTGGCAAAGTCGATGCGGTGATTACCTGGATAATTGATGTGTTCTTTAGCCTGCCGCATCTTGTCTTGCTGATCATGATCTCCTTTGCCCTTGGTGGCGGCACCGAGGGTGTAATTATTGCCGTCGCCCTGACGCACTGGACAAGCCTTGCGCGCATTATTCGGGCAGAAACGCTTCAGGTAAATAGTTCTGACTACGTGCAGCTCTCTTACAAGTTCGGGCGATCGCCCTTCTGGATTGCCCGCCACCACATGCTGCCGCACGTGATTCCACAACTGTTGGTCGGCTTAATTTTGCTGTTTCCCCACGCAATTCTGCATGAGGCGGCACTGTCGTTTATTGGAATTGGACTATCACCCCACACTCCCGCAATCGGTATCATCCTCGCCGAATCAATGCGGAACCTTTCGACTGGATACTGGTGGGTTGGCGTTCTACCCGGACTGCTGCTGCTGCTCGCCGTCCAAGCTTTTGATACGCTCGGAGAGAATGTGCGGGCGCTGATTGATCCTAAGACCAGCCAGGGATAATTATGCTCTCGGTGCAAGACTTAAACATCACATTCACGCTGTACGGTCGCGGTCTTGCCCAAAAGCAGCTGACCGTAATTACGCAGCTTGACCTCGACGTGAAAGCGGGTGAAGTCGTTGCCGTTGTCGGCGCAAGCGGATCAGGTAAAAGCCTCTTAGCTCACGCCATTTTGGGAATTTTGCCTGATAACGCGCAGGTGAGCGGCAAAATGCTGTTTAAGGGTGAACCGCTAACGCTAAATCGCTGCCAAGATTTGCGTGGGAAGGCGATCGCCTTGATCCCGCAATCGATCGGCTATCTTGATCCGTTGATGCATGTGGGACAGCAGGTGCAGCGAACCGCCCAGCTGAGCGGCTTGTCTCGGCCAGCCGCAAAAGCAGCCGTCGATCGCACCTTTGCTCGCTATCGGCTAGCGGCGATCGTGCAGCGACTCTACCCCTTTCAGCTATCGGGCGGCATGGCGCGGCGAGTCCTTGTGTCTACCGCCGTCGTCAGTCAGGCAGAATTGGTGATCGCAGATGAACCGACTCCCGGCTTACATCCTGATGTCGTCACAGAAACTTTGAACCATCTGCGCGAACTCGCTTCAGAAGGTAAGGGTGTGATTCTAATTACGCACGACATCGAAGCCGCCCTACAAATTGCCGATCGCGTCGCTGTTTTTTACGCCGGAACTACGGTCGAAATCGCTCACGCCCAAGACTTCTCCAACAACAAAATTCGCCATCCTTACACGCAAGCACTTTGGCGATCGCTGCCGCAAAATGAATTTATCCCGATTTCAGGCAGCCAGCCCACTCCAGATGCTTTGCCGGATGGTTGCTTGTTTAGCGATCGCTGCCCCTGGGTGACGCAAGAATGTCGGCTTGATCGTCCCCCTTTTCTTCAAGTGCGCGGTGCGCCAGTGAGGTGTATTCATGCTGATCGGTAAACAGTTGGCGTTTCGCTATCCACACCATAACTGGATCGTACGCAATTTTGATATTGCGATCGCTCCAAGCGAAGTAGTCGGGCTGTTTGGTCCATCCGGCTTCGGCAAAACCACGCTGAGCAAACTGCTCGCAGGCTACCTAACGCCCACACAAGGGCAGGTTACGATCGACAACTCGCCACTACCCGATCGCGGCTACTGCCCTGTCCAGATGGTCTTTCAAAATCCCGAACTCGCCGTCAATCCTCGCTGGCGCATCCGCAAGATTCTTGCCGAGAAGCAGCCGCCTGATCGCTTCCTACTCAATGCACTCTCCATTCATCCGAGCTGGCTCGATCGCTACCCCCACGAACTGAGTGGCGGTGAACTTCAGCGCGTTGCCGTCGCTCGGGTTCTCAACCCTGCCACGCGCTACCTAATCGCCGACGAAATGACCGCGATGCTGGATGCCAACACGCAAGCCTTGATTTGGCATATGGTGCTGGACTATGTGCGATCGCACAATATTGGATTGCTAGTGATCAGTCACGACGCTGCATTGATTAAACGAGTGTGCAATCGAGCGATTAATCTAATGCAAGTTGGGACTTCAAGGTAGAACACTCCCTGGATTTTAGTCGCCGTTCACCCGATAAAGATCATGCGATTAATGAGGGCGATCGCTAAGCTAAGAACATATCTGAGCAGTATCCAACCTGGCGCTGCGCTGTACTACCATCAGCATTATCACTCGGTTGCCCACCCGTGCCCACCATTGTCTCAATTCAATCGATTCGTCATGGCACTGGTAAATCTAACTTGACGGCAAATTTAGCGGTCAGCATTGCTCGTCAGGGGTGGCGGGTGGGGATCATTGATACCGACCCGATGGCTCCCAGCATTCATGCCCTATTTAACCTAGATGAGCGCCGTGTAGATGCGGTGTTGAACTATTACCTGTGGGGGGATGTGTCCCTGGATCAAGTTGAGGCCGAGCTGAGTTCGGTGCTGACGGTAGAGCAAGGAGAAGTGGTGGTGATGGGAGGCGGAATTGACTTAATTCCGGCTCAAATCAAGGTCAAAGAAGTTCCTGATTTGCTGCGGCACGGCTACGATACCACCATCATCAGTCAGGCTTTTTTGGAATTGATGCGTCGCCTCAATCTAGACTTTTTGCTGATTGATCTACATCCCGGCATCACCCAAGAAGCCATCCTCTCGCTAGCATTGGCCAACACGGTGCTGCTGGTGTTGAGCCTAGATCAGCATGAACTCCAAGCGATGGCTGTGCTAGTAGATTTGGCGCGGCAGTTGGGAGTGCCCAAGATTTTCTTGATTGCCAACCAAGTGCTGTCGGGGCTAGATGTAGATCAGGTACAGCGCCGACTGCAAGCCATGTATGGCGAAAATGTCGTGGGGGTGCTGCCCATTACAGCCGAATTGATGGCGCTTGGCAGTAGCGGTATTTTTTGCCAGCAATATCCCCATCACTCGCTCACCCAACGCATTCAGGCGATCGCCCAGCAGTTAATTACGGCGGCTGAACACTCATCCACGCGCCCTAATTAATCGTTTCAGCATTAATCGTTCCAGTTTCTACCCAATACCCACACACAAGCCAAGGTTTAATTAGAACCTAGGGCAATCTCGAATAAATAGTTAAATGAACCGCCTCAGTCAGCTACTAAATTTGCGATCGGGAGAAACTGGCCTCGTTTTGACCCTGGGGTTTGTCTTGTTTAGCAATGCTTTGGCGCAAAAGGTGTCAGAGATTTCTTCACTGAGTAACTTCTTAATTGATGTTGGCCCACCTCAGTTTTTGGTAGTGCTAATTGTTAGTAGCCTGATCAGCATTTTGATGACGATGCTGCAATCGCTGCTGGTCGATCGCTTTGATCGGATCACGCTGGTTCGAAGCATTAGCGCCATTTTAGGAACGTCATTTATCGTATTGCGCCTGCTAGTTTTGCTCAAAGCACCGAGCTGGCTCAACTACGGGTTGCTCTATCTGATGTCAGACCAGCAGCTGATTTTCTTTCCCACAACATTTTGGATTTTAGCTACCGATCTATTTGATATAGCTCAAAGTAAGCGAGTGTTTTCATTGCTAGCCACTGTGGGTCTATTTGGCAACTTGGCCGGAATTGCGATCGCATCACTTGTCCCGTTTCTGTCCATCCACTACGGCATCACCACAGACGGGCTGCTGACGATTAACATCCTGCTATATGGCTTAATCTACGGTTTATTAGGAATAAACTTACGCCAGGTAACGCTGCGAAAACCTCGGCAAAAAATAGAGACCATTCAAGCAACAATTTCAGAAGGCTGGAATTTTGTGAAACAAGTTGCGATCTTCCGATATTTGACGATCGCCATGCTGGCAGTTGTCGTATGCGAAATTATTGTGGAATATCGGTTTTATGTGGTGTCTGGAACGGCCATTCCAGACACAAACAATTACCAGGTGTTTTTGAGCCTGTTTACGCTAGGACGGACGTTAATTCATTTAGTCCTTCAGTCTTCGGTAGTGCGTTGGTTGATGATGAACGTCAACTTAAAGCATCTATTTTTGTTCCAGCCCATTAGTAGCCTCGTGGGTGCAGCCATGATGCTGAGTATTCCAGGGTTAGGGGGGGCGATCGCCGGACTACTGATCCAAAAACTGCCGCAATATAGTGTGGATGAAACGGCGCGTAAATCCTTAGAAGGGCTAGTTCCCGAAGAGCGTCGAGGTCGCGTCAGCCTGTTTCTAGATAGCTATTTGATTGCAGGGGGCACCATATTAGGAGCCGTGATCACGGGTATTGTGGTGCTGCTGGGAGAACGCTGGGGCAGTTCTAGCTATTTCTATGGCTATTTGGCGATCGCGACCGCAGTTTCTCTGTTCGCTATTTATATGGTGCT
>CASBQX010000329.1 GCA_949127925.1 Synechococcales cyanobacterium PMM_0002 | reverse complement strand
CGCTGAAAGCGATAGAATTTGAGTGGTTTTGCGAGTCGCAGACCTAGTGCGTGATCCGTTTGAGTCATTTTTGCTGGTAGTTGTATAAAAGCCTATGTCTGTACCTCTCGTTCTTCTGGCATACCTGGCTGTGGGCGGCGCGTATCTCGTTGTCCTCCCAGCGATTACTTTTTTCTACTTAAAACAACGTTGGTATATTGCCAGTTCAATTGAACGGGTCATGATGTACTTTTTAGTATTCTTGCTATTCCCTGGCTTGCTGTTGCTCAGCCCATTTTTAAACTTTCGACCTGAGAAGCGGCCACTAGAAGGTTGACTGAATCGCTTCAGTGATTTGTAGGCAAGCCTGATGAGGACTACATGCGCCGGATTGATGTCATTGGCATTGGTATCGGAATTTTTACAGCAGGTGGACTGGTTTATCTGGTCTTAAAGCAGGCTGGGCTAGAGGACGTGAATGCGGGAATTTGGACGCAAGCCGTTTTGATGGGCGGTTTGCTGGGTTGGCTGCTGACCTATGTAGGGCGGGCAGTCACTCAGACCATGACCTACAATCAGCAGTTGAAAGATTATGAAGATGCAGTGTTGCAAAAACGATTAGACGACATGACTCCAGCAGAACTGGCAGCACTGCAAGCAGAACTGGAGCAAGACAAGTTGGCAGCACACGATGGCAAGAGGGGCGACGGATGAATTCGGTTTCTAGCTGTATGAAGGCACTGCGCGATCGCGGCCAGTGTGCATTGATTCCGTTCATTACGGCGGGCGACCCAGATTTAGCAACGACTGAAAAAGCGCTTTATATTCTCGATCGCAACGGCGCAGATTTAATTGAGCTGGGTGTTCCCTATTCTGATCCCTTGGCAGACGGGCCAGTGATTCAAGCGGCGGCCACGCGGGCGTTGGCCAAAGGAACCAAGTTAGAACATGTGCTAGATCTGGTAAAACGGGTTAGCCCTGATCTGCGGGCACCGATTATTTTATTTATCTACTACAACCCCATTTTGAATCGGGGGATTGAGACATTTCTGCACCAAATTGCAGAGGCAGGGGTTAAGGGTTTAGTCGTGCCTGATCTGCCGCTCGAAGAAATGGAGGCACTGTTGAAGCCAGCGATCGCGGCGGGAATAGATGTCACGCTGCTGGTGGCTCCCACAACACCCAAAGCCCGAATTGCGGCGATCGCCTCCCAGTGTCAGGGGTTCATCTACCTGGTTAGCGTTACGGGTGTGACTGGGGTGCGCACTGAAGTGGGCAGTCGGGTGCAAGAGTTACTGATGGAGTTGCGCAGCGTCAGCGATAAGCCGATTGGGGTCGGGTTTGGGATTTCTCAGCCCAGCCAAGCCCGCCAGATTATGGAGTGGGGAGCTGATGCAGTGATTGTGGGTAGTGCATTCGTTAAGCGCCTTGCGGAAGGAGAACCGCATCAGGGATTAGAGGCGATAGAAACTTTCTGCCGCAGTTTGAGGGCGGCGCTCGTTGATTAACGCCTGTCAAATTTCTGTGTTGGGTGTGGGCATGGCAAAGGCATGGCAGCAAGGGCATGGCAGTGCCATGCCCCTATAGGATGTGTCGCATCCTTGTATCAGAACAACTCTTAGAGCAGTGCCAGTTGGGGCAAGGGTTCGATTGCGCTAGGAACTGAGCGACCGATGGCGGTGGCGATCGCCTTCACACTCTGTACCAGGGCGACCATGTCGTCTAGTGATAGTGCCTGCCGTGCATCAGAGACAGATTTTTCGGGTTCTGGGTGGCACTCGACAATAATGCCATCGGCTCCACAGGCCACAGCGGCACGAGCTAGGTCTGCCACCAGCTCTCGTTTTCCGGCGGCGTGGCTGGGGTCTACAATCACGGGCAGATGAGTAATTTGTTTGAGCGCCGACACCGCTCCCAGATCCAGGACGTTGCGCGTATAGGTGTCGAAGCTGCGGATGCCGCGTTCGCACAAAATCACGTTGGGGTTGCCGTGGCTGAGAATGTATTCCGCAGCCATGACAAATTCTTCGATGGTGGCGGCCAGTCCTCGCTTGAGTAACACAGGCTTGTGGGCTTGCCCTAGCGCCTTAAGCAGGTCAAAGTTTTGCATATTGCGGCTACCCACCTGCAACACATCGGCATAGGCGGCAATCTCTTCAATTTGGGAAATGGCCATGACTTCGGTGATTACAGGCATACCATAGCGATCGCGCACGGCGGCCAGAATTTCTAATCCTTCTATTCCCAGCCCCTGGAAGTCGTAGGGAGATGTCCGGGGTTTGTAGACGCCTCCGCGCAGCGCCTGGACAGATGCGATCGCCAGTCGGCTGGCAACGGTCTCCATCTGGGCGCGGTTTTCGACGGTGCAAGGCCCGCCTACAATCAGCAGATCTCGTCCACCGACGGCAACAGTGTCAGAAATTTGAACGATGGATTGGTGGCTGACATCGGTTTTGAGAGCAAGTTTGGCTTTCTGCATGGGAGGGTCTCCTGGGTTAGATGGGGTTAGACGTGAACCGGGTGCAATCAAGTGAAAAAGCAGTGAAAAAATTAATTAAAAAACCCGGAACCGTTGAGGTCCCGGGTTGCACAATCGCGCCTGACCTTTTACCCCGGATAGTTCCTGAGCCAAAAAAAGTAGCCGTAAACGTAAAATTTGGGGGTGATCATAGCAGTGTCAATAGTTCTGTTGTGGGCGCGATCGGCTCAGCGTGTGATGTCAGTCCTTTAAAAGCAAAAACCGCAGAGCGTTGTCTGCGGTTCACCTAAGGTTCCAGGTCAAGCTGGACTCACCTCAAGTGAACCGGGCTAAACCAAAAATAAAAGTAGGGGCGTTGAGCAAGCATTGGGATGTACGGAGCTGTTTATTTGCTTTAACTACAGACAACCGTAACAAAGACTGCAAAATATAGTCAACCCCCCCATTTGGGTGATTTGTCAAGATTTGGTGAGATTGGCGATCGCATTTTCACCACAATTCCAGAGCAGGCTCAAACGGCGATCGCCTCTGTAACGTACTAGCATGATGAAACCTCAAGTTTGGTGCAAGGTATGGCTAGCGAATTGCAATCTTTCAGTGCCTCAATTCCTCTAGACGCAATTCAGTACAACGAGCAGGGATTGGTGCCTGCCATTGTGCAAGATCACCTAGATGGAACGGTGCTGATGATGGCGTGGATGAATCGAGAATCGTTGCAGAAGACAATAGAAACAGGCGAAACCTTTTTCTGGAGCCGATCTAGAGCTGAACTGTGGCACAAGGGCGCAACCTCTGGCTACCTGCAAAAAGTGCTGTCGCTGCGATATGACTGCGACAGCGATGCGCTTTTGGTTGGAGTCGAGCAAATTGGCGATATTGCTTGCCATACGGGAGAGCGCAGCTGTTTTCATCAGGTCAACGGCACGGTGACGCCGCCGCCTGCCGATACTCTATCGCAGGTGTTTGCCGTGATTTGCGATCGCCGGGATCACCCCAACCCCGACTCGTATACCTGCAAACTACTCGCGGGCGGCGACAATAAAATTCTCAAAAAAATTGGCGAAGAAGCCGCCGAAGTTGTGATGGCCTGCAAAGACGATGATCCCGATGCGATCGCGGCAGAAGTGGCCGATTTGTTCTATCACTCGCTGGTAGCACTGGCGCATCACCAGGTCGATGTGCGGGCTGTGTACCAGAAGCTTCAGGATCGGCGACGGTAGGGGCGAACGGCCGTTCGCCCCTACCAGCAATCAAATTCCCGATCTGATTAAATCTATAATCCTTAGGTTCAGATGGCTCGGTTTTGGATGCTGATGTCTAGCCATTTCACAATAGCTAGACAACCCAAAATGCTGGCGGCGGCGGCAACCCAGAAGTTGTTGGCCAGCTGGGGCCCGCCGTCCATGGCCCAGCCGCCCAAAATGGGGCCTATAAAGTATCCAGCTGCCCAACAGAGCGAATTAATTGACAGGTAAACGCCTCGCAGCGATTCGGGGGCGAGGGCGACGACGAGCGCTGAGGATGCTGGGGTATAGGCCACGGTGGCGATCGCCATCACGCCTAGTCCTAGCAGCGCCCATCCCAGCGATCCCGAGTTGACGGTGCCTGTGACCCAGGTTAAGCCAAACCCTAGCCCCCACAACAAGGCAGATATGGCTAGCATTTGCGCATAGCTATACCGGGAAAGGGCACGCACAATCGGCAGCTGGGTGACGGCAGTTAGCACGACGTGCCAGGTAAATAGGGCGCTGATCACAGAAGCAGAAAATCCGGGTGCGTTGTCTTGTGGCACAAAGTTAGTGAAATATAGCGGTAACGCGCTATTGATTAATGCCAGATAGGTGGTGAACAGCACATTGACAGCAGCATAAATTAGCAGGGTGCGATCGCCTAGTGCCAGCCGCCAGCTTTTCAAGAGGGCATGGTTTATCTGACGGGGATCACGGGTTTCGGCGATCGCCCAGTAGATGATGCCAAAAAATGCCACAAATGAAACGGCATCAATTACAAAGAGCAGTCGGTAGGCACCTGTCGTTGCTACGATTGCCCCGCCTAAAATCACACCCAGCCCCAGTCCTACACTGTCGCTCAGCCGGGTCAGAGCAAAGGCTTCATTGCGCTGTTCGGGCGTGCTCAGATCGGCGACTACGGCCTCCGTTGCCGGCCAATACAGCCCAATTCCTAGCCCCAACAGCAGATTTCCGACTAAAAATGTGGCAAAGTTGGTCGTGAGTGCCAGAACGATCGACCCCACCGCACAGACGGCTGTAGCCAGCAACAGCGTCTGCCGTCGCCCCACCCGCGAGGAGTCAGAGAGCGTTCCACCCAAAATCCGCCCGATTACCCCGGTAATCGATCCACTGCCGATCCCAACTCCTACCAGCGTGGCCGACAAGCCGACCTGATTCACAAAAAAAATCGGCGCATAAAACAGGGTGAACCCGGTTCCAATTTGAGACAGCAGCCGCGCGGCACTCATAATCCAGATCCGGTGATCTAGTTTGGGCAGCCAGGTGGCGATCGCTTGATTCCAGCGGTTCATGGGGTAGAGGGCTTGGGGTGTAAGGTATAGGGTGGAAAAGGAGCAGAGGATGCAGAGACACGGATAAGACTCTCGAAACCAGTTATCGGTTGCTCGCTGACCATGCTCCTACCCCTCTATACCCTACCTCTCTATGATTAGCTACCTCAAAGGCGCGATCGCCAGTATCCAAAAACCCAGCGCGGGTCGAGTCATCGTCACGATCGAGGTCAACCAGATCGGCTACGACCTCCAAGTGGTGCCGCGCTTGCTGCAAGAGCTACCAGCCCTGGGCGATTTGGTGCAGGTGTTTACCCACATGCAAGTCAAAGAAGACCAGACGGTGCTGTATGGGTTTGGGTCAACGGCAGAACGAGACTTATTTCGCCAGCTGATCAGCGTCAGTGGCGTTGGCCCGCAGCTGGCGTTGGCGTTGCTCGATGCCCTGGGGCTGCAAGAGCTAGTGCAGGCCATTGTCACCAGCAACACCCGGATGCTCTCGCGCACTCCTGGCGTGGGTACCAAAACCGCCGAGCGCCTTGCCCTAGAGCTAAAAACTAAACTGGCAGAATGGCGGATGCAGTCGGGGCTGACCAGCTTGCCCGACTCGGCACCGACGACCAGCATTCAAGAAGATGTAGAAATGACCCTATTGGCGTTAGGCTACACCAATGGAGAAATTATGCAGGCGCTGCGAGTCGTGGGACAAGAAACGGCGCTGGCAAAAAATGCCGATGCAGAAGCCTGGATTCGCCAAGCGATCGCTTGGCTCAGCCGTTAGTCACGTTTCAGAACCACTGTGATACAATCAATGATTGTATTAATCAAGATAGAGCTACCTTCATGCCACTCCTGCAAGAGCGCAAGCAAGAAATTATTTCTGGTTACCAAATTCACGAAACCGACACCGGATCAGCACATGTTCAAGTAGCGATGCTAACGGCACGGGTCAACCAGCTGAGTGTCCACCTCAAGACCAACAAAAAAGACCACTCCTCTCGTCGCGGTCTATTGAAAATGATTGGTCAGCGCAAGCGGCTGTTGGCTTACATTTTGAAGCAAGAGCCAGAGAAATATCGCGCTCTGATTACCAGCCTTGGCATTCGCGGCTAAGTAATCCTATGGCACCTGAAGCTTCCTCCGATTCTGCGAAGAGCGCGGATCGCCGCTCTTCGCAGGCAAGCGAACGTAATCCACTGCCGTTTGAGCCGACTAAAAGCCGTAAGCAGGCTGAGAAAAAAGCTGAAAAGCAGCCTATTGCTAAAGCTGCCGGGGCTAAACCGAAGGCGGCTAAGTCATCTACAGCAAAACCTGCTGCCGTCAAACCAGCCTCTTCCAGCAGCGCTAGTCGATCAGCCGCTCCTAGGGCTAGGGCTAGCATGAACATCCCAGACGTCGTCAGCAAGCGGATGGTGCGGCGGATGGCTCTGTTCTGTGGCGTTCCGTCTGTGCTAGGAATGACTACCTTTGTCACTAGCTACCTCTTGGTGATTCGCGACGTCGTTGAGTTACCCAACATCGCCGTGGTGCTGGTGAGCATGGGCTTTTTTGGCCTAGGGGTGTTGGGGCTAAGCTATGGGGTTCTGTCTGCCTCGTGGGAGGAAGAGGAGGTAGGCAGCGCTCTGGGGATCACAGAGTTTGGCATCAACTTGAAGCGGATTGCTGGTGCATGGCGATCGCAGGG
>CASBQX010000328.1 GCA_949127925.1 Synechococcales cyanobacterium PMM_0002 | reverse complement strand
TCGTCAATTGGTGTCTTTTCACGGTTGAAAGGTTTGAAGATTGCTCACAAGAGATACGGCGCTTAAAGGTCAGTCGCTGAATTAAGAATCCCCGTGCGTTCACGCCGGGGAGTGTCAAGTAAAGTGTCTCCATTTTGTAGAATCTCTTTAAATTGTCTTTCCAAAATTTATCGCCAATTCCAGATAACGGCGTTAAAGTTCCAGCTGCCAGTCGCGCAGGTGGGCTAGCCCTGAGGCACAGGTCAAATTAAACTGCAAGGGCGTAATTGTAATATGGTTGCCCCGAATAGCTTGGACGTCTGTGGGTAGGCTGTTGAGCCATGCGCTATCTAAAATGCGGCTGCCCTGAGCCGTCGTTACCAGTAGCTCCACACTGGGTTGAGGCACATCTTGAACCAGCTCTCCGGCTAGCCAGTAGTAGGTTTTGCCGCGTGGGTCAGTCCGCTGTTCAAACTGGTCAACGTAGCGGCGCAGACCTTGGCGAGTCATCATCACGCCAGCGATCGCCTCTTGGGGTACAGCCGGAACGTTAACGTTGAGCAAAACGGCTTCAGGCAGCGGATTTTTGCCAAACTGTTGCACTAATGTCTTAGCAAAGTTGGCAGCAGGCTGAAAATCTTGGGCGGCAAAGCTCGTGAGGCTGAACGCTATGCTAGGAATCCCCTCAATTGCACCTTCCATGGCGGCTGAAACGGTGCCAGAGTAGAGCACGTCAGTACCGAGGTTGGAGCCGTGGTTAATGCCAGAAAGCACCATATCTGGTGGCTGCTCCAACAGGGCACCTAGGGCTAATTTAACGCAGTCTGAGGGCGTGCCAGAACACGCCCACGCCTTGATAGCGGGATGAAAGATCGTCTCGACTAACTCGGCGCGGATGGGCTTGTGCAAGGTGAGGCCGTGCCCGGTTGCCGAGCGCTCTCGGTCAGGGCAGACTACCGTAATCTGGTGCCCTGCGTCGGCTAGCGTATTGGCCAAAGTCCGAATGCCCAGGGAAAAGATGCCGTCGTCGTTGCTAAGAAGAAGATTCATGGACAGCGTTTAGTGGTGGAGAGTGAGATTCTGTTTTAAGAATACTGATGCAATCGTCTGCTGATGCAATAATTTGCTGATGCAATAATTTAATCCGCTGCGGATCGGTGATCGTTTCACCCCATACTCTGTTCGGCAATTCCCCGTTCCCCTTAAACTGGTAAGAAGCTGAGGCATTGCTCCTCATTCAGAGTTCCCCGCTCAGAGTTTCCCGCTCAGAGTTCCAGACCTAAGACTACTTTATTCCCCGATTTAGCGATACGTATGAGCACACAGCTGAGTGACTTGGAAGGCCAGATGCGAACGTTGCAACAGGAAGCGCAGGGGGCGATCGCCACTGCGACTTGTCTAGAAGACCTAGAGCAACTCCGAATCAAATATCTGGGCAAAAAGGGGAGTTTGTCTCAAGTGTTAGGCAGTATGGGCAAGCTCGATGCCGCCGAACGGCCTCGGATTGGGGCGTTGGCCAATGAGGTGAAAGAAGCCCTACAGGCCAGCTTAGAGCAAACTCGAACTGCCCTGCAAACTGCCCAGATTGAGGCTCAGCTAGCGGCAGAAACGCTAGATGTGACGATGCCCGGTGTGTTTATGCCGCAGGGGAGCAGCCACCCGCTCACGAGCACGATTGAACGCGCGCTAGATATCTTCGTGGGCCTGGGCTACACCGTTGCCCAGGGGCCTGAGATGGAAAGCGACTACTACAATTTTGAAGCGCTGAATACGCCGCCAGACCACCCCGCGCGCGACATGCAGGACACGTTTTACTTGCCAGACGGCAACCTGTTGCGCAGCCACACCTCGACTGTGCAAATTCGCTACATGGAAGAAAACGAGCCTCCGATCCGGATTGCGGCTCCCGGTCGGGTGTATCGGCGCGATACGGTAGACGCCACCCATTCAGCAGTATTTCACCAAATCGAGATTTTAGCTGTAGATGAAGGGCTAACGTTCACAGACTTGCGGGGCACGATCAAGGTGTTTTTGGAAGAGATGTTTGGCGATATTCCGATCCGGTTTCGCCCCAGTTTCTTCCCGTTCACCGAGCCATCCGCTGAGGTGGATGTGCAGTGGCGCGGGCGCTGGCTGGAGGTGCTTGGTTGCGGCATGGTAGATCCAAATGTGCTCAAGGCCGTGGGCTATGACCCGGAGGTGTATACCGGGTTTGCGGCGGGGTTTGGGGTGGAGCGGTTTGCTATGGTGCTACACCAAATGGCCGACATTCGTGATTTGTATAAGAGTGACCTGCGGTTTTTGCGGCAGTTTTGAGCCTAGCCGCCTCGCCGGCCCGTTCGCTCTCTGCCCCTGAGAGGTGCCGATTAATGTTAAGTTTGATGCAGTTCTGTGATTCTCTCTTTAGCGTTTGTTATGCGTGTATTTCAGCCTCTGTTCGGCATCATTCTGACCCTGTTGATGTGGGTGATGGCGGTTCCCCTAGCGGCCCAGGCTGCTAGTTCTGCCGCGATTCGAGCCTATGACGATGTGGAGTCCAGCAGCAAAGATTTCTCAAATCAGAGCTTAATTCGAGCGGAGTTTGCCAACGCTAGACTGAAAGGGGCTGACTTCAGCGGCGCTGACTTGCGCGGGGCGGTGTTTAACGGCTCAGAGTTGAAGCAGGCTAATTTTCGCGGGGCTGACCTGACAGATGCGATCGCCTACATCACAAACCTGGCCGAAGCCGATCTGAGCGATGCGGTGCTGACCTCGGCCATGCTGCTGAAGTCTAACTTTAGGGGTGCAACGGTAACTGGAGCCGACTTTAGTTTTGCAGTGCTTGATGGGGATCAGGTGGTGGGGCTGTGTGCGTCGGCTACGGGTGTGAATCCAGTCACGGGGGTAGACACGCGAGAGTCTCTGAACTGCAAAGAATAAGCTAGTACTCGGCGGCGGAAGTGTAACTACTATTACAGGCTCCCCAGCCAAGGGGCTTCCCCAGCCAAGGGGCTTAAGCCCCTTGTTCATTCAAATGTAGGCAAACTTCCGCTATTTATTACTAGCCGCTAGGTTCGGCTATGTTAGGATTGCGCCGCCCATGAGCTTTTGGTAGCGGTAGGCTAGTTCTACTTTCATGTCGCCCCAGCGATCTAGAGTGGGGTCTTTTTCTATAGCTGTTTCGGCAGCTTCTCGCGCCAAGTTCAATACATCTTGGTCATTCACCAAGCTGGCGAGGGCAAAATCTGGCAAGCCCGACTGCCGGGTGCCCAACACCTCGCCAGGGCCGCGAAACCGCATGTCCATTTCTGAGATAAAGAAGCCGTCCTGCGACTGTTCCAACACTGTCAGCCGCTGACGAGCCGTTTCAGCCTTACTGCTGCTCATCAGCAAGCAAAATGACTGGGCGGCACCACGCCCAACGCGACCGCGCAGCTGGTGCAGCTGCGACAGGCCAAATCGTTCGGCATGTTCAATCAGCATGACGCTGGCGTTGGGCACGTCTACGCCGACCTCTACGACGGTGGTAGAAACGAGAATCTGGGTCTGGCTGTCGCGGAATTGGGCGATCGCCTGCTCTTTTTCGGCAGAGGTCATGCGGCCATGCAGCAGCCCGACTTGAAATTCAGGAAAAATGGTGTCACGCAGCCGCTGATGTTCATCGATTGCTGACCTCAAGTCCAGCTTTTCAGATTCTTCCACCAGGGGCAGCACCACATAAATTTGTCGCCCTTGGGCAATTTCGCGCCGCATCAGGTCGTAGGCGTGCGATCGCTCCTTGGCCGACAGCACATTGGTTTGAATCGCCTTGCGACCGGGCGGCAACTCGTCAATTTGACTCACATCCAGGTCGCCGTGCATCGTCAGCGCTAGAGTGCGAGGAATGGGGGTGGCGGTCATCGTCAGCACATGGGGATGGTCGCCTTTTTGCTGGAGCCGTGCCCGCTGATGCACCCCAAAGCGGTGCTGTTCGTCGATTACGACCAGCCCCAGTCGAGAAAATTTGACCGGGTCTTCAATTAGCGCATGGGTGCCCACCAGCAACGGCAGTGCCCCCGTTTCCAAATCAGCAAAGATCTGGCGACGTTTCGCCACTTTAGTCGAGCCAGTCAGCAGTTCGACGGGCAGATGCAGCAGGTTAAACCATTCCACCAGTTTGCGATAGTGCTGCTCCGATAGCACCTCGGTGGGAGCCATCAGCGCCGCCTGATAGCCCGCTTGAATGGCGGACAGAATGGCCACCACGGCTACCACGGTTTTGCCAGATCCCACATCGCCCTGCACCAGTCGGTTCATTGGGGCAGGGGTTTGCAAATCGTTGAGAATGTCGTTGACCACCCGCTGCTGTGCGCCAGTAAACTGAAACGGCAGCACCCGATAGAATTCGTCAATCAGCTGCCCAGTGGAGGCGAGTACGGCACTGGTTTGCTGCTGCCGCTGGTTTTGCCGCCGTTTGAGTAAGCCCAGTTGCAGGTAAAAGAATTCGTCAAATACGAGGCGATGGCGGGCAGCGGCGAGTGCGTCCCCGTCGGGCGGAAAGTGAATGTGGGCGATCGCCTCCTGAATCCCAATCAGCCCATACTTTTCGCGCAGCCCCTCCGGCAATGCTTCCGGCAGCAGATTGACAGCAGGCAGAGCCGCTACCACCGCCTTACGCACCATATCGGCCTGCACTCCTTCTGTCAGCGGGTAGATCGGCACCACCCGCCCCACCTTCATCGACTCAATTGATCCACCTGAATGGTCAATCACTTCAATTTGGGGATCATCAAGCGTCAGGCCATACTTGCTCTGCTTCACCAACCCCGACGCGGCCACAATTGCACCGGGAGGGTACATCCGCCGCTGCTGCTCTTGCCAGCCCCGGTTCTGAAAGCGGCTACCGGCATAAAAGCGGCTGAGTTTGAGCTGCCCGGTACTATCGCGCACGACTAGTTCAAAAATAGTCAGCTTGGGGTTACGGGGGCTGTTAAAGCAGGTACAGCTTTTAACCGTGGCAATTAGGGTCACGGTTTCTCCGGGCGTCAGCTGGCAAATGGTGACCTGGCGGGCATAGTCAAGGTGGTCGCGGGGATAGTAGTAGAGTAAATCCCGAACGGTGTTTAGCCCTAGCTTTGCCAGCCGTTCGGCGTTTTTGGCACCCACTCCCGGCAAGTAGGTCACCGCTTGATCTAGTTCTAGCTGGCGATTTTTTTCTACCAGCGGCACGGTCTTGGGCACCTTGGCTTTTTTCGCAGCACTGGAACCCCCGGCGGCAGGGGTTGAGCTAGGGGGGACAGCCTGACTTGCTTGCTGCTCGACCAGCTTCAATGTCTGATACAGCGTGCGGCGCGTGTCGGCAACCAAATGCTGCCGCTGGGCAAAGGTCATGTCGCAATACTGGGAAAACTGGCTGGCGATCGCCTGCAAGCGCTGCTGTTCGGGCGTGGGCAGCTGCTGGGGTGGCTGGCTGAGGCTGAGATGCAAAAATTCACTGAAGCGATATTGCTTACCCTCCAGGTCGTTGAAGCCGCGTTCTGCTTCAATCGTCAGTGCTTTTTGCAGCCGAAACCAGTCCATTGCGCTCAAGCTATTGCCTTCAAGGTCTAACGGTTAGTCTTCAAACCAGATCGCACGCCATGCCTCCTCTGATTGGGCGATCGCCCGTTCGTGACGTTTGCGGCCATAGTCTCGCCCCAGCTGGGTTAGCCGCTGGCCGATGCCTCGCAGCTTAGACGACCATCCCCTTAACGCATAGTCCGCTTCTTCGATGTCCAATAGCTGTAGCCGCACCACCATAATCTGCGCGATCGATACCGCATGCTCAGATTTTGCCTCAACCATTAGCTTCAGCACATTGGGCTGCCCCGAGGACATTTCTGCCGCCATTCCCGACTTGGTCGCAGCTTCTAGCAGGGATTCTGGCAACTGGTTGGGTAAGATAGCGGCCTGATAGAGCAGGTGATTAGCAGCCTGAGATAACTCTTGTAGAGTCTCACTGATGCCGTCGTCAATGTGTGCTTTCCAGCGAGCCAGTTTTGCTAACTCGCTCGGCTGAGCTGGGTCTGACCCGCCAGAGGCGGCAACTGCCGGGACGCTGGTGGAAAACCATCGCCTGACGTCAGGGTTGCCCAAGCCAGAATTGGACGCATCGGGACGGTTCTCCAGGTCTTCTAATTCGGGTGGTTCGGATAGTTCAGATAGTTCAGATAGTTCAGATAGTTCAGATAGTTCGGGCACACTGAAATTGGTGAGATCGATCGCTGCAATCGCCTGCCCCTCATCCAAGTTCGAGGCCGATGCGTCAGGGGTAGGTGGCGCTTGGGGTGGCTCATCTGGCGGCTGAGACGCAGATGCTTCTGGTGGCTCAAGGTATCCGAGCAGTTTGCCTTGGGCGGTTTTGGCCAACTGGCGCAGCGATCGCTGCAAGCTTTCTCGCTGGCTCACCGATAGGTCTAAAAACGGCTCTGGGTAGCTTTGAGTACACAGATAATAACTGGCCAAAATGAGCTGACGGCGCACCGATTGACCCAACTCATCTAAGTACTGCCGATAAAAGCGTTCAAACTCGTGAGCGAAGGTGGCGATCGCCTGCTCCAAAGCCACAATATCTTGCTCAATCTGCCCAACCGTTCTAGCCATTCAGGATAATCAAAACTAAGGAATGAGAAACCATAGCAGCCGTCAATGCGGCAAAACTAAGAATGAGCCTGGATTTACCAAGAGCATTCAGCATACCTTAGTAAACCCAAACTCATCGTTAGCAGATGCCAAAACTGGCCTAGCTCTTTGCGCCAGTTTGAGCGGCTACCTCGGCAGCAAAGTCAGACTCTTCTTTGTCAATGCCTTCACCCATGACAAACCGCACAAACCGCCGGATGCGGATGTTTTCACCCAGATTGGCGATATTTTTCTTGACCAGTTCCTCAACGGTGATGCTTTGATCTTTGATATAAGCCTGGTCTGACAACGATAATTCCTTCAGCCGCTTGTCAATCCGTCCGTCCACAATTTTGGCACGCACAGCTTCAGGCTTGCTGGAAAGGTCGTCTTTACCCGCTTCAATCTCTTTCTCTTTGGCCACAATCTCTGCCGGAATGTCTTCTACCCGAACATATTCCACGCCGGGGCAGGCCGCGATCTGCATCGCAATATCTTTCACCAGCTGCAGAAAGGCTTCATTGCGTGCCACAAAGTCTGTTTGGCAATTTAGCTCAACCAAAACGCCTAGCCGACCGCCCGTGTGGATATAGCTGCCCACTAACCCTTCAGCCGTGGTTTTGCTCAGCTGCTTGTCGGCTTTGGTGATGCCACGTTTGCGCAGCCATTCCATTGCCTTTTCCACATCACCCTCAGATTCCACTAGGGCTTTTTTACAATCCATCATGCCTGCGCCCGTTTTGCCGCGCAGTTCCTTAACGAGTTTTGCCGAAATCTCCACCATTTTCGTTTAGTCCCCGTGTGCAAATTGCGAAATTCTCTAGTGAACAAGGAAAGCGGGATAGAGGCTAGTTTTCAACCGAACCCTGACCCCCACCGCCGCCGCCCTAAAACCTACTGCGCGGCCTCTCCCTCTGCGGGGATGTCGCCATCTTCGTAGTCGAACTCTCCGTCCGCGCCATCGTAGTCTTCGTAGTCTTCGTCGCCTTCTAGCTGGCCATGACGACCTTCATAGATGGCATCCGCCAGCCGCCCTACAATCAGCTTAATCGAGCGAATTGCATCATCGTTGGCGGGAACGGGGACATCCACCAAATCGGGGTCACAGTTGGTATCCAACAGGGCCACAATCGGGATGCCCAGCTTTCGGCACTCTTCAACGGCGTTATATTCCCGGCGCTGATCCACCATCAAAACAATGTCGGGGATTTTGCGCATGTGCTTGATGCCGCCTAGGTATTTTTGCAGCTTCTCTAGCTCTCGCCGGAGGGTGGCCGCTTCTTTCTTAGGCAGTAGATCTAGACCGCCCGTTTCTTGGCGGCGTTCCAAATCTTTGAGGCGGTCTACGCGGGTTTTAATCGTAGCCCAGTTGGTCAGCATCCCTCCCAGCCAGCGCTGGTTAACGTAGTAAGACCCGCAGCGCAGCGCTTCTTGGGCGACAATCCCGGCGGCTTGGCGTTTGGTGCCAACGAACAAAAACTTACTGCCTCGTTCAGAGGCGGCACGGACGTAGCTGTACGCACTTTCCATCAATTCGGCGGTTTGCACCAAATCAATGATGTGAACCCCGTTGCGTGATGTGTAGATGTAGGGTGCCATCTTGGGATTCCACCGTCTGGTTTGGTGCCCAAAGTGAACGCCTGACTCAAGAAGCTGAGCCAATGAAACAACTGCCATGAATTTTTAGCTCCTTTCGGGTTAATCGTCCATCCGAGAGCATTCTGTGGAGCAGAGCGACCAAACAGCAAAACTGGAGAAAATTCAAGTTTTTAACTGCTCAGCGTTAACCGCTGCTGCTGGCACTAGAACACCCGAAAGATCCGGATGTGAGAATTTAGACAACTCCTCTAGATTATCACAGGGCGAGAGCACTTGACTTGAGGGGATTTGCAGCTATCTAGCGATCGCCCTAAATTACTGTGAGCGGCGGTCATTCCAGTGCGATTATTGCGATTATCAGGATTATCCGATGTATGTAGCAAGGAAGATAGCGTGGAAAGCGATCGGATGCTGGGTGTTGCCATTTTGGGTCTAGGGCGATGGGGAGTTAATTTACTGCGAAATTTTTTGGCCCATCCTCAGGTTCGGGTAGTGGCGATCGCCGATCCTCAAGCCGATCGGCTGCAGGCGGTGGCGCAGCAGTTCTGTCTTAGCCCCCAGGTAATCCAGTTAGCAGACTGGCAGCAGACCCTCGCCATCAGCGGCATCGAAGCGGTGGCGATCGCGACCCCGGCCAGCACCCATGTGACGCTGATTCGGGCCGCTCTGGAACGGCAGTATCATGTGCTGGCCGAAAAACCGCTGTCGTTAAACGCCACCGAGGCCGTTGCGCTCTGCCGCTTAGCCGCACAGCAGCAGCGCCAGCTAGTCGTAGACCATACCTATCTATTTCACCCAGCGGTCAGGCGCGGGCAGCAGGCAATACACGAGTTGGGACAGTTGCGCTACGGATATGCTACTCGTACGCATTTAGGGCCAATCCGCACCGATGTGGATGCCTTGTGGGATCTGATGATTCATGACCTCACGATTTTCAATTACTGGTTGGGGGCAACGCCTTGTGCACTCCAGGCACAGGGCACCGTGTGGTTGCAGCCCGAGGGCAGGGTGCAGGGTGCAGAGGCGCTAGCGTCTACCGCTCAGGGTTTGTCTGACTTGGTGTGGGTGAAGCTGCTGTATCCATCGGGGTTTCAAGCTTCGATTCACCTGTGTTGGGCCAATGCCGACAAGCAGCGCCGCTTGAGTGTGGTGGGCGATCGCGGCACCTTAGTGTTTGATGAACTGGCTGCCCATCCGCTGACCTTGCAGCAGGGACACCTAGAGCACAGCGCTCAACCCGTAGCCC
>CASBQX010000327.1 GCA_949127925.1 Synechococcales cyanobacterium PMM_0002 | reverse complement strand
CGGCGTCCCAATCAAAGTTTTGATCGGTCATGGGTTCCAGGCTCAGCGGCAATGGATCGACCGCTTCACTCAAAAGTGGGCGGTCTAGAGCAGGTGCCTCAGCCGATTGGAAGTATCCCAGTGCTGGCATGGCGTTGGGTTCTGTTTGGCTATCAGCCCACAATAATTCTGCATCCTCTTGTCCCACGTCTGCGTCGGTTGTCTCCCCTGCCTGGGTGAACAATTCAAGCGGTGCTGCTGCATCCACAGCACTAGATGGCGCTTCCAGATTGGGCAAAAATTGAACCGCCTGATTGGATGAGTAGCTGCCGTCGGTTAGGTCTAGAGTTCGTTCTTCATCGTCTGGCTCTAGGGCGCTGCCAGGTGGGTCAGTATCCAAATAGAAATCGGACGGAGCACTGGTCGCAAAACCCTCTAAGGTGGGTTCTGTCTCTAGGGTTGGTTCTATGGGTGTAGACTGTCCCCACGTTGCGTCTCCGGTCGGTTCAGCATCTTCAGGAAAGCTGTCAAATACCGGATCTGCAATTGGTTCGCTCATCCAATCCAGCATGACTTCCTCATCCTCCGCGTCGGCGTCGGCGTCGCTGTCGCTGGCGCTGTAGGCGTCTGTATCGTGGAGCGAAGAATATAGCCCCGGCGTAGCAATGTCGTCTACTAGCAGTTCTGGTGGCAGGTCATCATCAGGAGACTCGAACAGTTCTACTGCGGCTAAGTCGTCGGCTAAGTCGTCGCCTGAGTCGTCACCGAAAGCATCTTGGCCTAATTCATCGAGATCGTCAAATTCCAGGAATGATTCGGCAAAGGCTGGTGGAACTGAAGCATCTGCTGGGATATCTGTGGTAGGAAGCTCTGTAATCAGGCTCTCTAGACTGGGAGCCTCCAACGCGGCATCTTCTGTAAGCCACGAGTCGGACGGAGAATCTGCGTCGAAACTCCAGCTAGCTGCATCTAGGCTAATGTCACCCAAACCAGGTTCGCTCAAATCGTTGCCAAACTGGAAATCATCTTCAGCTGCCAATGCTGCCAGCGGATCAAGCACAGCATCTGCGGTGAGTTGATCTACGGGTGCGAATCCTAGCTCGTCTTCTAGGTCAAAAGCCGCCAGTGGATCAACGGCTGCGGCATCGGGTTCATCGTTTAAGTTATCCGCAAAGTTATCCGAGAGATCGGAAAAATCATCTGATAGAGCGGCGGCGTCCTGCTCGCGGTCGAGGGCAAAGTCGTCGTCAAATGCATCTTCAAGGGCTAAATCTGCTAGGGGATCGGTGAGCGGTTCGCTATCGGTGAGGCGATCGTCCGCAAAGCTGAGGTCACTCTCAAACCCTGTAGCCGCGTCTAATTCGGGCGATGTATCCGAGACAAGTGGTAAAGCATCTAGCTCGCTGGTTAAATCGAATTCGCTGGTTAAATCGATCGCGTCTAAGTCCAGCCCGTCTTCAAAGTCCAGCCCGTTTTCAAAGTCCAGCCCGTTTTCTAAATCTGGCTCGTTTTCAAAGTCCAGCCCGTCTTCTAAGTCCAGAGAAGCTAGCAAGTCGTCGGTGTTACCTGGCTCGGAGTCAGATTGTGTGGAATCTGGATCAAGATTGGCGGCGCTGAACTCGTCTCCAAAGTCAAAGGCTTCTAAGGAATTAAGGGCGGTGATGTCTTGGTCAAATTGCTCAAATTGCTCGAATTGCTGAAACTGATTGGGAGGATTAGCGATCGCCCCCGGCTCAAATTCGGCATCAAATTCGGCATCAAATTCTTCGGCATCAAATTCGGCGCTATCGGCTTCATCGTCTAGGGCACCTAACTCCAAATCATCTAGCGAGGAGGTGAAGTCGTTGCTGTCCGTTAAGCCATCTCTCCCGGTTGCCTCAGAAACACCAAAATCATTGGCGATCGCCTCTTCCAGTTCGCTATCCTCTGGGAAGCCAAAATCGGCATCAGACAGGGGGGCGATCGCCGACTCATCAAACTCCTCAAACTCCAAATCGTCTAAGCCTAAATCTTCTAGCTCCAAGCGTTCAAATTGGCTTTCTGACACCGACTCGACAGCACCAACAGCACTCTCTGAAGTGATTTCAGGCAGATCTGTAGGCAAGTCCAGTTCTGGTAATGCCACTTCTGGCAGTTCCAGTTCTGGCAAATCCAGTTCTGCCTCTGCCAGAGGTGGAACTGCCGGACGGAACGGTGGCATGGGCGGAGGGGTAGGGCGCAGGGGCAGGGCTGGCGGCAATACGGCTGCTGCCGCCGCCGGCACAGTTGCGGGGGGCGTCGGAGCGAGCGCGGCGGCATCAGCCGGAACGTCCAAAATGATTTCATGCATCCAAGCCGGAACGCTAGCTCCAATCTGCCGCCCTACAACTTTGATCGACTGAATCGACTTGATCCCCAAATTGCCAATACCGTTTTGCACAAATGCAGTCAACGCCTGCCGATTGGGCACCTGCTCGGCTTCTAGAGCCACGCGCAAACAGCTGCCTTGCAGTTCCACCTCGGCAGTCATGCCTCTGGGCTGTAAAGACCGATTCATCAGGGTCGCGATCGCCTGAGGGTCTCCCTGCTTCGCGAGTTCTAGAAGATTCGTTTGGGTCATAACTCAGTCCAGTTGATCCATCGCGTGATTAACTTTTGCTCTACGATACTTGGAGATAGCTTGAGCGGATCGTTTTTTTATCCAGCAATCTCGTTACAAGCTGCCCGCTCTGGGCAAATTAAGCCGATTAAACAAATTGTTAAGCAAATTCAAAGTAGATACGTTAATCCATCAATTTAATTCAGGAACAGCCCCAGAATGGGCATTTTTTAGACTCGCTGTTTCAGGTGCCAAGATCCAAATCTTATATCGCTTGTTGTACAGGTGTCACAAGGATTTGAGTAAGGATTTGAGTTTGGCATTAGTTTAAGTCGGTTTATCAGCTTTTCGTTTGTTAGCCTTTCACCCGTTTCTGTCAGCCTTATGAGTATTGGATATCTGGCCCTTGTGCTTCACGCTCACTTGCCCTTCGTGCGGCATCCCGAGAGCGATTACGTCCTTGAGGAAGAATGGCTATTCGAAGCCATCACCGAAACGTACGTACCCCTGCTGATGATGTTTGAGGGGTTAAAGCGGGACGGGGTAGACTTTAAGTTAACGATGAGCATGACACCTCCACTGGTAGCCATGCTGCGTGATCCCTTGCTCCAAGAGCGCTATGACAGCCACCTAGCGCAGCTAGAAGAACTGGCTGAGATGGAGATCGATCGCAACAGCCACAACGGGCATCTGCGCTATTTGGCCGAACACTATGCCGAAGAGTTCAATACCGTCCGACAGTTCTGGGAACGCCACAACCACGATTTAGTCGGTGTATTCAAACAATTTGTCGATACCAACAATCTAGAAATTATTACCTGCGGCGCAACGCATGGCTATCTACCGTTAATGAAAATGTACCCAGAGGCGGTCTGGGCGCAAATTAAAGTGGCGTGCGAAAGCTACGAAGAAAACTTTGGGCGATCGCCCAAAGGCATCTGGCTGCCCGAATGTGCCTACTATGAAGGGGTAGAGCGGATGCTGGCCGATGCCGGGTTGCGCTATTTCATTACCGATGGTCACGGCATTCTCTATGCTCGCCCTCGGCCTCGATTTGGCACCTATGCCCCGATCTTTACCGAGGCGGGTACGGCTGCCTTTGGCCGCGATCACGAATCGTCTCAACAGGTGTGGTCCTCGGAAGTGGGATACCCCGGCGCGGCTGAATACCGCGAGTTCTACCGCGATTTGGGCTGGGATGCAGAATATGAATACATCAAGCCCTACGTGATGCCCAACGGCCAGCGCAAAAATGTGGGAATCAAGTACCACAAGATTACGGGTAAGGGGTTAGGGCTGAGTGATAAAGCCCTATACGATCCATACTGGGCGCGGGAAAAGGCGGCTGAACATGCCAGCAACTTTATGTATAACCGGGAGCGCCAGGTGCAGCACCTGCACAGCATCATGCAGCGCCCGCCGATTATTGTCTCGCCCTACGACGCCGAGCTGTTTGGCCATTGGTGGTACGAAGGGCCTTGGTTTATCGACTACCTGTTCCGCAAGTCGTGGTTTGACCAAAGCACCTATGAAATGACCCACCTGGCCGATTACTTGCAAACCAATCCCCAGCAGCAGGTGTGCCGCCCATCGCAGTCGAGCTGGGGCTACAAAGGCTTCCATGAATATTGGTTAAACGAAACGAACGCCTGGATTTATCCCCATCTGCATAAAGCCACAGAACGGATGATTGACCTAGCAAAGCGAGAACCCGCTGATGATTTGGAGTGGCGCGCCCTCAACCAAGCTGCCCGAGAGCTGCTGCTGGCTCAATCGTCGGACTGGGCGTTCATTATGCGTACCGGAACCATGGTGCCCTACGCCATCAGACGGACGCGATCGCACCTGATGCGGTTCAACAAATTGCGCGATGACCTGCTAGAAGGCAAAGTTGATTCGGGCTGGCTGCAAAAGGTAGAAGCGATCGACAATATCTTCCCCAACGTGAACTATCGCGTCTACCGACCGCTGTAAAACCTCGCCAGAAAAGACCTCGTCAGAGCTGACTTAAGGCGCTGTTTCAAACAGCTTTGATTTCTGGTCTGCAAAACATCCGAGAAATCAAAGCTTTACACTAAGACTTAACCTGTATTCCTTTTACCTCTGTCCTGTGTCCAACCCCGAAGCTCTGCGTGATCTCCTCAATGCTGTTGCTCAAGGACAAGTCAGTCCTGACGTAGCCCTCGACAAGTTGAAACACTTCGACTTTGAGCCAGTCGGCGACTTTGCCAAAATTGACCATCACCGCACCCTGCGAACGGGCTTCCCAGAAGCCGTGTGGGGTTCTGGGAAAACGCCCGACCAAATCGTGCAAATTGTTGAAGTGATGCGTCAGCGTAGCCCGGTAGTGATGGTGACGCGGGTGGAACCAGAGGTATATGAGGGGCTGCGATCGCGGATTCCAGCGCTCATCTATTACCAGATGGCCAAAATTTGTGCGATCGCCCCCCTCAACTTGGTGCCCCACCGTCCCGGTACCATTACCCTGCTGTCCGCAGGCACCGCCGATTTGCCCGTTGCCGAAGAAGCCGCCATCACAGCCGAGCTATCTGGCTTTCGCGTTGAGCGATTGTGGGATGTCGGGGTGGCAGGCATTCATCGCCTGCTAAACAACCGTCATGTGATTCAATCCGCCGACGTGCTGATTGTCGTAGCGGGCATGGAGGGAGCACTGCCCAGCGTTGTCGCCGGATTAGCCGATTGTCCGGTAATAGCCGTTCCGACTAGCGTTGGCTACGGAGCCAGCTTCAACGGCTTAGCCCCTTTGCTCACCATGCTCAACTCCTGTGCTGCTGGGGTTGCTGTTGTTAATATTGACAACGGCTTTGGAGCCGCTATTTTGGCTGGACAAATTTTACGAACCGCTCAGAAAATAGACAGATCTTCAGCCGGGTAAGGGCAGAAATCACCGTCCATTCAACCGCTTGCCTTCAGCGACATAGCCTTTCTCACTTCGGTGCAATACAGCCAAGGGGCTTAAGCTCCTTGTTCCCGCGTTCTGGAATCTGTGATGGCCTTCATTCATCTGAAAACTTCATTCATCTGAAAACTGCCATATCCGTTAATTTACCCGTTGAAGCCCGCGTCCTGAGGGGTTAATCTATCTAATGTCATCAAGAGGATGCTCATGCCTACCACACCCTGCCACATCATTGTTGAGGGCAACCCAGTCGTGATCTTTGCCAGTCGGAATGGTAGCCCTGAACGAATGCTGCCAATTCTAACTCCCTTTTTGGATACCTTTTGGCAGGAGCGCGGTGCCTCTGGGAAATCTGCCGACACGCCAGAATGCTTGACCGCCCAAATTGTGGTGCGATTTGGCTTTGAGATTTGTGAAGATGACTTTTCTAACTTAAAGGTAGGGATTCGCTTCGACCCACAGGTGAAGTATCTCTACGAAATTAAAGCTGACCGCACGGTACAGGTTTGGACGCCCACACTGACCTACCAGCAAGATCCATCCCTTGGCTTAGAGGGCTGTCAACAGCTGGTAGGGCAGCCCATGTAACGATAGGCGCATCCGGAGAAACAGGCTGCATGATCCCAGAGATTAGAATGCTAGGCTGAGCGACGCTCTTTGATCACAAACCATCCTCACAGACTAGACGAATTAGTACAAAAATACTATACTACTTCTCAGCTAGTGCTTCCATTGGGCTTTAGATCCCAATAACCTCCCCTAAAGCCCTGGAAGTTTCCTCTGAAAGGACAGTTAAATGAGCATAGATTAGACCAGCCAGTTAATTCAGCTCGTGCTCAACTCGGTGCTAATGGCGATCGCCTGTAGCCTAGTGCTGCTGGCCATATTGACCCGGCATATCGGCATTGATCAACAGCTGCGGTGCTTGAATCGGGACGTACAGACGTTGTTTGACGGCATCGATCCACTGCAAGAAGCATTTATTGCAGCGGATGTTTTCCCGAGTACCTCCCGCCACTATGTGCCGTCTAGTGCCCGACGAGAACGCGCTGGCCAGCTCAAAATGCAGCAGCAACATCTACGGCAGCGCTACCGAATTAGCCAGACCAGTATGCTGGCTACCTATGTAGCCCTACTGCTGCTGTTGAGCAATACTGGCCTGCTGGCGCTGCGCACGTTAATTGATTGGGATTGGCTAGTTACCCTGTCGCTGTACCTGTTTATCGCAGGCATCCTGGTGTTCTTGATGGGCGTGGGTTTGGCCCTACTAGACGTTTACAGATCTCGTCGCTGTCTATTGGAAGAATTTCATGAGCGGCTGCCAATCAATCGCATCACGGTATTTCGCGTTAAACTGCCTCTGACGTCTCAGCGGCTCGGTCTTCGCAGAACCCAACCCAAACTGCCTGTTAGCTCTCAGTAGACACAAAATTCGTTATTCTGGGGCAAGGGCCTGGGGTTGCCAAGCCCTCCTAGTCACTGACGGCAGGTCATTTAAGCCACAGTCTCTAGCAAGACCGTCTCTAGTAGAAGACGGCGCAAGTTTAGCTACCGTAGGGCGGGCATCTTGCCCGCGCAGGCTGGAAGCCTGCACTAAGAACGGTAGGTAGATTTACGCCTCAGACTACTAGTAAGATCGCCCCTTAATATCGGCGAGTTCTGCGGCTGCAAGCACGCCATCTTCTGAGTAGTAGCCCGACGCCTTTTTCGCTTCGATTTCTACTTGAGCATCGGCAGGCACCAATTCAGGTGGAATGGCAATTCGCTGCACCACTTCAATCCCCGCCCCGGTGATGGCATCATATTTCATGTTGCTCATCGACACCAAGCGGTCGATCTTGGTAATCCCCAGCCAGTGCAGCACGTCGGGCATTAGCTCCTGAAAACGCATATCCTGCACGCCCGCTACACATTCGGTGCGCAGGAAGTAGGCATCAGCGCGATCGCCTCCTTCCTGGCGTTTGCGGGCATTGTAGACCAAGAACTTGGTCACCTCACCCAAGGCGCGGCCTTCCTTGCGGCAGTAGACAATCACGCCCGCTCCGCCTGCTTGCGCCGTTTGGATACACACCTCAATCCCGTGGACTAGATAGGGTCGGCAGGTGCAGATATCGGAGCCAAATACGTCGGAGCCATTGCATTCATCGTGTACCCGCACCGCCAGGGGTTTGGTTGGGTCTGCCAAGCTAGATTCATCGCCCACAATATAAACAGTTGTGCCGCCGATGGGGGGCAGAAACACCTTTAAGTCGGGGCGAGTGACCAGCTCAGGAAACATGCCGCCTGTTTGCTGAAACAAAATCCGCCGCAGTTCCCATTCGTCTACCTCTAGCCGTTTGGCTAAACCGGGCAGATACCAGACGGGATCAATCGAAGCCTTGGTCACCAGCAAGTTGCCGTCACTTTTGAGCAGATGCCCATCGACGTGCAGGCGTCCGGCGGCAATTTCGTCTTTGAGTTCAGGGATTTGAATGTGGGCACGGGTGATGGCGATTGTGGGGCGAATGTCGTACTCTACTGGATACAGCGGTGCAAACACTTCGCCAGCGATCGCCCCCCACGGGTCGAGGGAAACAATTCGGTCGGGATCAGCCCAACTAGGATGAGGCCCAATCCGGATCGTCGGAGCGGTGTTGGTGAGGTCGGCCAAGTGATTGGGATCGAGCACGCCACTCGCTACCGCTAGCGCTCGGTAAACGCTGTAGGAGCCTCCATGCGTGCCAATCACGTTGCGATTAGCCTGACTGCGAACTGAACCAATCACTGGACCGCGATCGCGAGGATCTGCCGACCCCCAGTGCAGCGGATCGATTTTCGCTCCCACGCCATTATGATGCGAGGTCAAAATGATATGCTTTTGCTTTGACTTGGGCTGTGCGTCTTTCATAACTTATTAAAGTTGCACCCTATACGTAGTAGCATCCTGAATCTATCAAGCGACACCGTTAAAATCTAAATCTGAACCTGTTCATCGCCTGCTGGGCAGACCAATCCAGACATCAGTTTTTCAATCAACTGTGTGTATTTAGAGTAATAACAATAGTAGCAGTATTTTAGAATGCGTAGAACTACTCAATTGCTCATTGTAAACAGTCCTGAATATTTTTTGATTTAAGATCTAAATTATTGACCTACAGAGTCTACCGACAGGATTGATTGACAGATAACTATCTGCAATTTCTATATGACTATGGCGATTGCCTAACGATGAGATCGAGACTTTAATTTATCTCTAAAAAAGATGCAGCCAATTCTGCTATTTTGTAATTATATCTATCTCGACAATGCTCAACTCAGCCCCAATAGAAATACTTCGT
>CASBQX010000326.1 GCA_949127925.1 Synechococcales cyanobacterium PMM_0002 | reverse complement strand
GGGATCACTAGCCTGGGGTATCAGGTGGTCTGGGCGACGCTGAGCGCCCGCTCTGACCTGCGAGTGAGTCGATTGTTTACCGACCTGCATGAACCGCTACCCGACCAGCCAAAACTGCTTGGGTTTTCGGTGTCTTGGGAGCTAGATTACGTCAATATTTTGAGCCTGCTGGAATCGCTAAATGTGCCGCTGCGGGCAGAGCATCGCTCTGATGCGCATCCACTTGTGTTTGGCGGCGGCCCAGTGCTCACAGCCAATCCGGAGCCGTTTGCTGACTTTTTTGATCTGGTGCTGTTGGGCGATGGTGAAACGCTGCTGGATCAGTTTATCGATGCCTATCAGGCGGTGCAGGGAGCCGATCGCCTGACTCAGTTGCGGCAGTTGGCGCAGGTGCCCGGTGTCTATGTCCCGAGTCTCTACGCCGTTGACTACACCGCTCCAGATGGGCTGATTCGCGCGATCGCCCCCTTAGATCAGCAAATTCCAGCTCAGGTCGAAAAGCAAACCTATCGCGGCAACGTGCTCTCAGCCTCCACTGTCGTCACCGAGAAAGCGGCCTGGGAAAGCATCTATATGGTGGAAGTGGTGCGCAGCTGCCCGGAAATGTGTCGGTTTTGTTTGGCCAGCTATCTAACGCTGCCGTTTCGCACCGCTAGCCTAGAGGAATCGCTGATTCCGGCGATCGCCCGTGGACTAGCGGTGACCAATCGGCTGGGATTGCTCGGGGCATCGGTGACGCAGCATCCAGAATTTGAGACGCTGTTGGACTATTTGGATCGACCCCAGTTTGATGACGTGCGGCTGAGTTTGGCGTCGGTGCGGACGAATACGGTCACTGAGAAGCTGGCGCGATCGCTGGTCAAGCACGACAGTCGCTCGATTACGATTGCGGTCGAAAGTGGTAGCGATCGCCTGCGTCAGGTGGTAAATAAAAAGCTAACCAACGATGAAATTCTCCAGGCTGCGGTCAGCGCCAAAGCCGGAGGGCTAAGTTCCCTCAAGCTTTATGGCATGGCGGGCATTCCGGGCGAACTGCCAGAAGACTTAGACGCCACGGTGGCCATGCTGCGCGATGTCAAGAAAGCCGCTCCTGGCCTGCGACTTACCTTTGGCTGTAGCACCTTCGTTCCCAAGGCACACACGCCATTCCAATGGTTTGGGGTTGACCCCGCAGCGGAAAAGCGGCTGAAATTTTTGCAGAAAAAGCTAGGGGCGCTGGGTGTTGAGTTTCGGCCTGAAAGCTATAACTGGTCGGTGATTCAAGCGTTGATTTCGCGAGGCGATCGCCGTCTATCTCATCTGCTAGAACAGGTGCGCCACTATGGCGACACCCTAGGCAGCTATCGGCGCGCCTTCAAAGACTTTCGCGGTCAGATCCCACCGTTAGAAACCTACGTGCACGACACCTGGGCCACCGACCGGGTGCTGCCGTGGGATCACCTGCGAGGGCCTCTGCCCAAAGCCACGTTGGTTAAGCATTTGGACAGCGCCATGACACCGCCTGAGCTACCGCCAGAATTGGCAGGGATATCTCGCTCCAGCTAATGGCTGGGCGATCGCCCTCCTCCAGTTCATTAACGCCAAAACCCTGCCATCATGCCTAGCAGCAGCACAAACCCGATCCAGACATTTTGCTGAAACACCTGGCCATATACAGCCGGGTCAGGGCGGCTAGGAGTTAATTGGCGGTAGTGCCAGCCCCAACCTACCACGGCCACAGCCAGCGCCATCCAAAACCCCCACCCCAGAGACAGCAGCCAACCTTCCTTGGCCAGCAAAACTGCTGTCCCAGTAAAAAATGCCCCGACCGCCTGCGTTGCATAGCGGCCAAAAAACAGCGCACTAGACTTAACCCCAATCTTACGATCATCCTCCCGGTCAGACATGGCATACACGGTGTCAAAGGCCAGCGTCCACAGCACCGTTGCGCCCCACAGCAGCCAGGTGGCAGGTTCCAGCGTTGCCGTCACCGCACTCCAGCTAATCAGCACCGCAAATCCCCAGGCGAGCGACAGCACCAGCTGTGGCACCGGGAACACCCGCTTGGCCAGCGGATACAGCAAGATAATCGGGACTGCGGCCACGCAGAGCCAGAAACTCAGCGGATTGAGGTAGAGCGACAGCCCCCAGGCACAGGCCAGCGACAGCACCAGCACCACAACCCCCGTCCGCACCGACAGCGCCCGTGACGCCAAAGGCCGCGATCGCGTCCGCTGCACCTGCGGGTCAATATTGCGATCCCACAGGTCATTCACCACACACCCCGCCGCACTCGTCGCTAGTGTCCCTAGCACAATCACCCCCACCAGCGGCAACGGCGGCTTGCCCTGCGCGGCCAACACCACCGCCCACAGTGCCGGAATCATCAAAATCAGCCTGCCCGCTGGTTTATCCCAGCGCAACAGCCGTACCACCGTTAGCCAAGTGGGTTCCGATTGGGAAGAATGCCCGGTCATCATGACACCTAAAAAATCTACAAAACGCTTCAACCTCTCTCCGCAAAGAGCACAGGAGAAACATCTCCCGCCTCATCCCACTGCTGCACAAAAGCAAGTTACATCCTTCATCCTTCATCCCTCATCCCTCATCCTTCCTCCCTCTCTTTCCTTCCTTCTAGTAAAAAATACGTCACCATCTGGCCTTTGCCTTTGACATAAATCGAGCCACGCTCTAGAAAACGGTAGCGATAGTTGAGCCGATCGTAGACTGCTTGCGTGACTTGGATACTCCCCGGCACCCCATGCGATTCCATCCGGCTAGCCGTATTCACCGTGTCGCCCCACAGGTCGTAGATAAACTTTTTAACCCCAATCACACCTGCAATTACAGGCCCGATATTGATCCCAATCCGCATCCTGAAGGGCGTCTGCTGCGGCGTTTGGAATTGGCCGATCGCCTTCTGCATATCTAGCGCCATATTGGCGATCGCCTCCAAATGATCGGCCCGCTCTAACGGCAACCCTCCCACCACCATATACGAGTCGCCAATCGTCTTGATTTTTTCTAGCCCATGCTGCTCGGCCAAATAATCAAACGTCGAAAAAATTTGATTTAGCAGCTTGACCATATCCACGGGTGGTACCCCCACAGACAGTTCCGTAAAGCCAACAATATCGGCAAACAGTACAGTCACTTCAGCAAAATTCTCGGCGATTGTCCGCTGGTCTTGCTTCAGCTGCCGCGCCACCGCCTCAGGCAAAATGTTTAACAGCAGCTTTTCTGACTTAGCCTGCTCTAGCTCTAGTTCCTTCAGTGCCCAAAATTCTGCCCGCTGCAACCGCTCATAGAGAAACACCGACAAATTACAAATCCCGCAAAACCAGAAAAAATAGAGCCACAGGGTCACATCCCAAATAGAGCCAATGTCCTGCTTTAAGCCCAGCAGCGTATTGACGCCAAAGTAATAGCCCAGCAGCGCTCCCTGGGCAATCAAATGTGAGCGCCAGCGAATCGGCAGCAGCGTGGCCTGCGTCAAAAAAACTAGCGTCCAGGCAAACACCCCCGGAAATGCCACTCCCCGCAGCGTTGACCACACTTGCTCAACTAATGTAATCGACCAAGAACAGCCTAAGAAAATCAGCGCCGGATACTGCTTGCTAATCGGTCTGTCGTACAGCAATCGACACAGCAGCAGCCCCACCATGGTCACTCCCGCCATCGTAAACCAGCCCGGTTTCACTGCACTAGGATTAGCGATCGCCAGCATCAATCGCAGCAAAATAAAGGTGAAATAGGCACAAATAGCAATGGCTAATATCAGCCTCATCCGTCGCCGCATAAATGTATGCCGCCACGTCTGATAATCTTCAGCTTCGAACGGAAGAAACGCCTGACTCAGGCGCTGACGCAATCGATCAACGCGACTATCGCGACCATTCAGGGGAGGGGTTTGCACTGATTTTGTAGGAAAGAGAGAAATCGTAAACCGAACAGCAGATGCACCCAGACTTGGAACTAAACTACCCTCTCGCCAAAAATATCAGCCTAAAAAATATTAGACCAAAAAATATTAGACCAAAAAATATCAGGTTCTCTACAGTCTGCGGAGCTTTACCCCCAAGAGCTACTCTTCTATTGATTTCAGTCGCAGCGATCGCTGTAATTCTGCTAATTCATCCCGGTGCGCCGTAACGATCACGAGCTGTTGGGGTGAATTCTCTGCACTCGCCAAGGGTTCTACTTGCAGCAATACCTGCTCTGGCCGAGCCGACTTGACCCAATAAAAATAGCCAGCGGCAGGGGCCAGCAATGCTAAGGCTGGAAATAGCTGCGCTTGGCTAGGAAACAGCAGCGACAGCACCAAGGCCAAACACAGAAATGCAGCTGCTGCAAGCCCGGTTAAAAACCCAGCCAGCCACCAGCTAGGTCGAACTAAGCCTTCAAACACGACCGTATTGCTGGCGGCATCTACCGTGGCAATCCGATAAGCCCGCTGGGTGAAATATTGCTGCAATTGTTCCAACAAAGACGTTTCGGGTTGGTCGCTGACTAGCTTGGCCACCTCAATTCGGTCTTTGGTGGAGGCTCGAATAAAGAAAAATAGTCCTATCGACAGGAGCACAGTCAGCAGCACAGTAGACGAGAGCACAGGAGCTTGCATACATTCAGTGAGGGAGGATCATTGGAGGCGCGTTAGAAGCGCACTAATAGAAACGTACTAACAGAGAATCAATCACAGAGAAGCAACTCTGATGACTTGGTGATATACCCAATACTTTACCGCTTGGGGAGATCACGAACTCTATCTGAATTGTGCACTCGGCTCAAACTAGCTTCTACTACAGACCTAGCGACATAGCGATAGGATAAGTGTAGTGTTTGCGAATTGGTTTAGACCCTAGAGATGACTTCATCAACCAGTCCTGCGTCGTTACCAGCTTCATTGGAGCGCGTTGTCCAGCGATTTCAACGGGTGAGCGATCCCAAGCAAAAATATGAGCTGTTGCTCTGGTTTGCCAAACGGATGAAAGAGTTTCCCGAAGCCGAGAAACTCTCCGAATACAAGGTTCCTGGCTGTGCGTCCCAGGTGTATGTGGTGGCCAGCCTGCAAGACGGCAAGCTGCTATATGAGGGAGATTCGGATTCTCAATTGACGAAAGGATTACTGGCCGCTTTAGTCGAAGGGTTGAACGGCTTGACTCCTGTAGATGTGATCCAGCTGCAACCTGACTTCATTCAGGCCACTGGCCTAGCAGTGAGCCTGACGCCCTCGCGCACCAACGGGTTTCGTAATATGTTTCAAACCATGCAGCGACGGGCGATCGCCCTCATCGACGAAGCCACCTAACGTAAAAATTTGCTCTGCATATTCCCCGGCTCGACCTTGGCACTACCCTATGCAAGCGTATTCCTGGACTTGGGACAAGCACCCAGTCGCGATCGCCTACGACACCATCGGCAGTGGCGATCGCGCTCTGTTGCTGCCAGCGTTGAGCACCTACAGCCCTGAAACCAACTGCTGCGATAGGTGCGATCGCCCGTTTAACGTGAGCCGAGGACAATCGTAGGGTTCCAGCCGCAGATAGCGACCGCACTCATCGGGCGTTAGCTGGCGGAGGCTGCGATCGCGCGCTAGCTTCAGCAACATTTCCCAGGTTGCTGCCCATAGATGCACCTGCCCGTCGGTCGCCAGAGTCGCCACATACTGGCCATCGGGGCTGAAAAATACGCGCTGTAGCGCCATCGGCTCCAGCGTATTTGGCCGCAACAAGGCTTGCTCTGTACCTGTTTGGGCATCCCAAAGCCGAGCCGAGCCGTCGGTGCCAGCCGTCACCAGCGATCGCCCATCAGGACTAAACTGCGCATCCATCACCGCACCCCGATGTCCTCCCAAAACTAGGTACAGATTACCGGTTACCGCGTCCACAATTCTGACGGCACCATCTTCGGTTGTCGTTACTACCCACTGTCCACTAGGGCTAAAACTGGCGCTGGTCACCCCAGTGGTGTGGGGTAAAACGACCAGCTTGCGCTGCGTTGCTACGTCCCATACCATTGCCGTCCCATCCAAACTCGCGGTGATCACACGCTGGCCATCGGGGCTAAACTGAGCGCGTTGGATTGCCGCCTTGTGTCCTGTCAGCGTCCCGACGGACTGCCCCGACTGCACATACCACAGCCGCACCGTTAGATCTGCACCCACGCCCAGCAGATAGCGATTGTCTGGACTAAAAGCCAGCTGTTGCAGCAGCACCGGAGCTGCTTCGTTGCTGCCGCCCTCCAGATTCAAAGCCCCATTGCGAAACAGGCGTAGCCGAATTGATGTTTGATCCGCCTGTTTTTGGCGGATTTCGACCCAGCCTTTACGGTTGGCCGTTGCCGTAAATTGCCCATTGGAGCTGAGCGCAAATCCGGTGAGTAGGGCGTCGGCAGTCAGCTTTGCCATCCTCATCGGCAGGGGGGGGCTACTCGACAGGTTGCGGGCGGATGGGGTCGCCTCCGGTGCGTGTTCTAGATCAGTCGCTGGAGCTGGATTCGCCATGTCGGGATTGCTAGGCACCAGAGAGGGTGACTCGTCAGCTCCAGGGGCAGCGGTTTGATCGTCTGTAGGCGGGCGGAATAGCTGCTGGATGCGTTGCCAAATTTGCTGAGGGTCAAACCGATTCAGGTGAACTGTTGTGACGTCTGGGTCGGGGCGCACTGCATCGGGTTGAGCGGCAACGGGTTGAGCGGCGACGGGTTGAGCTGGAGCCATTGCAGGCAGCGATCGCATATCTGCCAAGATCTGCCAATTTTTGACTGTGCCATCGGGGCTAACCATGACCAGGCCATCGGTCGTTAAAGCAGCGCGTTCTACCAGTTGAGTTTTAGACAACGGGGGCGTCGAGAATTTTGGGCGAGTAATAGAGAGGAGCGCCGAGGCCGCTGAGGGCAGCGTCGCATCGGCTCTTGGGCTATTCTGGCTATTCTGGCGTGGCTCTGGGGTTGAGCTACTAGCCGCTGCCGAGTTGAAGAACGAAATCCAGGGAGCCGTCACATTGGGCACACTTAACGTCGGCAGTTCGCCGCCTGCTGCTGCTGCTGCCCATAGCCGCAGATTGCCATTAGCACTGCCAGTGGCAATATACGTGCTGTCGGGGCTGAACTGGGCGGCGGTGATTGCAGGAGTTTCTGCCTGAAGCGTTGCTAGCCGCCGTCCGGTCTGGGCGTCCCAGACTTCAACCGCATCTGCGATTGGAATAATAATTTGACGACTATCGGGGCTAAAGGTAATGGCTCCTGGCTCAACTTCAGCACTGGGGGCGATCGCCTCCTCTGGGATCAACTCTGCCTGGATCTGACGAGTTTGCACGTTCCACAGCCGTGCTCTATGGGTGGGCGTCCCAATCGCCAATATTGTTTCATCGGGGCTAAACGTGAGATGCGTAATGGGGGCAGAGCCAGACGGGGCTGGCGAACTCAACTCTAGAGGAATGGTGGCGGTTGCTAATGGTGCCGTAGGAGGGAGTGTCGCAGGAGGAAGTGCCGCAGGAGGAAGTGCCGTCGGAGAGAGTGCCGCAGAAGGGGCAATAGGAGAGCTAGACGGGGTGACATCTGCCGCATTGGAGATGACAGGTTGAGAAAAACTGTACTGTAGTGTCCCAGTCGTCGCATCCCACAGATGGGCTACTCCATC
>CASBQX010000325.1 GCA_949127925.1 Synechococcales cyanobacterium PMM_0002 | reverse complement strand
GGTCAGGATAGCGGTCAAAAAATTCACGACTTTTAACAAACTAGGGCAAACGCGGCCTTTCTGACTCTAAGGCGTTGCAGAGCGCGAATCAACTCTAAACCAAGTCCATGTTGAGAACTGTAGTTTTAGCCCTCACCCCCAGCCCCTCTCCCAAAGGGCGAGGGGAGCCGAAAAAGCTTTCAAAGTCCCTCTCCCTAGGGAGAGGGCTTAAAGCCTTCGGCATACATGAAAAGGGTGAGGGAAAACTCTGGGTTTCAAGTTAGACGAGGTTTATCTCAATATTGCTGACCAGATTCTGGCGTCACCGGAAGGCGTTGTCCCCACCGACACCCCCGATCGCGACCTGTTTAGTCTGCTGTCAGACTTCTACCTCAACCCCCAGGCTCCACCCGCGCGAGTGGAAGGCGAAGAACTGGATCTAATGATGGTTTAATCTTTGGGGCGTTAGCAGGGGCGGGTAGCAGGTGAGTGAGGCGAAAATCAGGTGCTTAGACGCGCCTGTAACCCTGTAACCTGTAACCTGACCCCTAACTCCTAATTGCTGATCCCATGAACGCCCAGTATCTCCGCCAATCCCTGAAGGCGAAGTGGTTGAACTACTATCGCGAAAATCGTCTCTGGCTAACCCGTTTGGGGGTCTGGGTGGATTGTGGAGGTCAACGTCGTCCGTCATCGGGGTTTATTTTGGCCACGCTGTCTACCCTAGAACCGCAGCTCACTACCATGCTGCCGCTAATTGTTGATCTCAGCCACAACCCTGACCGAATTGTGATGGCGCTGGGTTTAAACTTCAACCCGGACGAGGAATTGAAGCTGCTAGAGGCTGCCGAGGAGGAGGCAACGACAGAGTCGGTCAAAATGCTCCCTAGCGGTGCTCCAGCGCTAAATGAGGCGGTAGATGCGTCGCCTCCGGTCAAAAAGCCTCAACAGCTGCCGTCGCTCATTGATGAATCGTGCCACGGCGTTTGGGGTGGCGAGGTTGATGGGGGACGGGAGTAAGGATCGGCTCAGGATGTTCTCGCTATGAACGTGAATTAAACAAACTGTAATTTTGTCGGATCGGCATTTTGCCCGTCCAGGCGAACGAGACGCTCGCTTTACCCTGTGCTTGATAATTACTCCCTGATAAAAAAAGGAAATTGATCTATGACCTTGGCAGAAACCCAACCCCAGGCGCTTGATTTTGAGTGCGAAACGGGGAATTATCATACTTTTTGCCCCATTAGCTGTGTGGCATGGCTATACCAAAAAATTGAAGACAGTTTCTTTTTGGTGATAGGTACCAAGACCTGTGGCTACTTTTTGCAAAATGCCATGGGTGTGATGATTTTTGCCGAGCCGCGCTATGCCATGGCCGAGCTAGAAGAAGGCGATATTTCGGCTCAGCTAAATGACTATGAAGAGCTGAAACGGCTGTGTGTGCAGATTAAACGCGATCGCAACCCGTCTGTGATTGTCTGGATTGGCACCTGCACCACCGAAATCATCAAAATGGATTTGGAAGGGTTAGCACCTCGGCTAGAGTCTGAGATCGGCATCCCGATTGTGGTAGCGCGCGCCAACGGGTTGGACTACGCCTTCACCCAGGGTGAAGATACCGTGCTGGCCGCGATGGCGCATCGTTGTCCCGACAAAGCCCCCGCCAGCGAGACCGAAAAGGCAGAACGCAATGCCGTCCAAAAGCTGATGAACTTTGGACGCAAAAAAGAAGACGTCAAAGCCGAAGAATCGGAGTACGTCGATCATCCACCGCTGGTACTGTTTGGCTCCTTGCCCGACCCGGTGGTGACGCAGCTAACTCTGGAATTGAAAAAGCAGGGGATCAAAGTTTCCGGCTGGCTTCCGGCCAAGCGGTTTACAGAATTGCCCGTCTTAGAAGAGGGCTACTACGTCAGCGGCATCAACCCCTTCCTGTCTCGCACGGCAACGACCCTAATGCGCCGCCGCAAGTGCAAGCTGATCGGCGCGCCATTCCCGATTGGTCCCGATGGCACCCGCGCCTGGATCGAGAAAATCTGTTCTGTGTTTGGGATTGAACCAAAGGGGTTGGACGAGCGCGAAGCCCAGATCTGGGCAGGGCTAGAAGACTATGTCAAACTGCTGCGCGGTAAGTCGGTCTTCTTTATGGGCGACAACCTGCTAGAAATTTCGCTGGCGCGCTTCTTAGTCCGCTGCGGGACGACGGTGCCCGAAATCGGCATCCCTTACATGGATAAACGCTATCAGGGAGCCGAACTCGCCCTGCTAGAAAAAACCTGCCATGAGATGGGCGTTCCCCTGCCCCGGATTATTGAAAAGCCCGACAACTACAACCAAATTCAGCGGATCTACGATCTCAAACCCGACCTGGTAATTACAGGCATGGCGCACGCCAACCCGCTAGAAGCGCGTGGCACCAACACCAAATGGTCGGTGGAGTTTACCTTTGCGCAAATCCACGGCTTCACCAACGCCCGCGACGTGCTGGAACTGACCACTCGCCCTCTCCGCCGCAACAACAACATGAAGGATTTGGGTTGGGACAAACTGGTCAGAGCAGAAGCAAACCCGTAGAGACGCGATTAATCTGGAGACGCGATTAATCGCGTCTCTACGAGAACGAGATCGATGATCCAAGGCGGATTGGGTGATTAGCGAAATGGCGGCGTACTCTAGGGTATGCCGCCATTTTGGAACTCTACCATCCCTTTCAAGTTAGCGATTAAATTACCACAATATCTGCGGCTGTAATCCTGGGTTTGTTCTTTAAGGTGCCAATCAATACGGCTGTGGCACTGCCAGTGCCGTCGCGGTCAAACAATAGCGCCCCCGATTGCAGGTTGTAGAGGAAGCGATCGCCCCCATCTTGCGCTGCCGAGCCGTAGACCAACTGACCGTCTGCAATAGTCCCTAACGCAATACTGTCAACCACTCCAGAGCGAGAGAACAGGATGGTGTCATCGTTTGGCTTAAAGTCCGCAATCACATCTGCCCCAAACCCTCTAGCCGCAGACAACACAAAACTGTCATTTCCCTGACCTCCTTTCAAGCGATCGCGTTTACCACGTTGTCCGTTTAGCAAGTCATCTCCACCACCGCCCAATAACTTGTCAGCTTTACCACCACCTAGGAGGGTGTCATTTCCCTCACCCCCTCTGAGTCTATTGCCCCTGGCATTGCCGGTGATCACGTTGTTCAAACTATTTCCCGTGCCATTGGACGCACTGCCAGTGAGGGTCAAGTTTTCTAGGTTTTCACCCAGTGTGTAATTAATTGAGGTCTCAACCGTGTCAGTGCCTGCATTTAGCCCTTCGAGAATGCGATCGCCCGCACTGTCCATCACGTAGAGGTCATTCCCCTGATTCCCTACCAGGGTGTCATCTCCCGCCGCGCCGTTCAATGTGTCATTGCCTGAACCTGCGATCAAATGATCGTTGAGAGTCGCGCTCCCAAGCATCGTGACATTGCCCGTAAACCCGCTCAGGTCAAACACTTCAAAGTTAGAGATGGTCGTTCCTGCGGCAAGGTCAGGGAGTTGGTTCGCGCTATCCGCCACCCTAACCGTGAGATTGCCAGTCCCATCTTGCAACACAAATGTGTCAATTCCATCGCCGCCATTGATGGTATCTTGCTGCTTCAGATAGGCCGCGATCGAGGTGACTATGTCGTTTCCGGCGATCGCATCAATCACATCAGTGATCGGCGTTGTCACCATACCCGCATCATTGCCAGCAGTCCCCATAACTGAATTCACCGAATCCAGAGTCAACGTTGTGGTTGCTACTTGGCTGTTGCTCTGACCATCGCTCACAATAAACAGCACATTGCGCGGAGTTGTATTAGGAATCGCGGCACTGTTGAGGTAAGTCACACTGCGTAACACCTGAAGATAGGTGGCGATCGAGGCGGCTCCAGTTAAATTCAACACTCCCGTTGTGCTATACGTGGCAGTGATGTTCGTTCCACTCGTGTTAGCTGTTAGTGTTTCATTTGGCGCATCAAACGAATTTGAAATGATTACTAACGCCGAATTCAAGTTAGGGCTGTTTGCATCGGTCAAGGTTGCATTTGCACTGACCAGTTGAATCGGTGCCCCAGTTGCGCCTGAAGCGTTACCGTCAATGCCAGGAGGTATACCGTTCAAGTCAATGACTGGAATCCCATTGCCTGGGTTAGACTCATCTACATCCACCACAGAAATAGTCAGGCTCTTTTCAAAGAATCCACCACTTTGATCGGTAGTTCTAACTCGGATGGAATAACTATTCCTTGCCTCAAAATCCGGCGAAACAGCAATACGCAACTGACCGCCATCAATCGTAAATGCAGCATTATCTGGAAACGTAGCTGAACTAACCAGGCTGTAGGTAAAGGTATCGTTGATATTTGGATCGGCAGTCGTTAAGCTGCCAATGACCGTGTTTGCAGGCACATTTTCCTGAACACTGCTATTCGTTAAACCTAGATCCGTTGGCTCTTGATTAGGAGGAGTTTCTACAACATCGGTGACAGAGATGGTGAACACTTCTGCATAAATGCCACCTGCTCCATCATTAACCTGCACCTGAATGCTGTACAGCGCCTTAGTTTCAAAGTCGGGTGAGGCAACTACTCTCAGCTCTCTAGTAGCCGCATCAATCGTGAACGCTGCATTGTCCGGGAAGGCTATAGGGTCAAACAGGGTGTAGGTGAAGGTGTTACCCGTGTCAGGGTCATTGTTGTTGAGTATGCCAACAGGCGTTCCCGCGACCACATTCTCTGCCACCGTTGTGGAGGTTAGGGTCAAGTCAGTTGGAGCTGTATCATTGACATCAGTAACGGTAATAGTCAGCGTCTCTGTGTATGAGAAGCCGCCTGGATCAGTTGTTTGAACGTTGATGGTGTAGCTTGACTGAGTTTCTCGATCAGGTGAGAACAGTAAAAAGAGCTGGAAAATGGGCGGGTTGTCGTTGACATCCTTAATCTGAATCTGAAAGCTGTTGTTGTCTGGAAAGCTACCTGTCTCAATCAAGGTGTAGGTAAATGTGGTGTCACCCAAGTCAGGGTCGAGGGTGGTAAACGTACCCACCACTGTGCCTGCGGGTACGTTTTCGACGACCGTGAGGTTACTTAACGACAGGTCAATGGGCGAATTGTTGAGGGCTGGAGAAAACCGTTGTCCAAAGACTCCAGTTCCATTGGCGTCTGGGCTAGTCCAAGCGACAACAAAACCGCCATTCGCATCTACAGCTACTGAGGGATATTGTTGAATACCCAGAACGGTGGTGTTGACTAGAAATTCACCGCCTTGGGGAGTACCGACTTTGTTAAATCGTCTAGCAACAATGCCTGTACTGAGCGCATCAAGCGGTTGGGCAACACTGCTCCAACTCACAACAAAGTCACCATCGTCATCTACCGAAACTGATGGAAAACGTTGGTCGCTGGTTGTAAACTGATTGACCTGAATCTCGTTGCTTACAGGTGTGCCCGTAGCATCAAAAATTCGAGCGTACACGCCAAACCCGCTGCCATCTTGACTATCACTAGACCAAGCAACTACAAAGTTGCCAGTCGTATCCATCGACACGCTGGCGTTTTGCTGATTGCCTAACGTGGTGGTGTTAACCCGAAACTCCGTGCCTTGGGCGACACCAGCGTTGTTATAACGCTGGGCATAAACGCCATCCAGGTTGCCATCTTGACCGTTGCTAGTCCATGTCACTACAAAATCGCCATCGGCATCCATCGCTACGCTAGATGCTCGTTGTTCGCCGGTTGTCTCCGTATTGACCCGGAACTCCACACCTTGCGCCACTCCTGCGCTATTGTAGCGTTGAGCAAAAATGCCCCTGCCGCCAGCATCGTTACCAGTCCAGGTAATGATGAAGTTGCCAGTGGAGTCGATCGCAATGGTCGATTCATTTTGATCCGCGAAAGAAGGCGCATTGACCAGAAACTCGCCGTCTTGGGCAACACCAGCACTGTTGTAGCGTTGGGCATAGATGCCGTAGGAGATTCCCAATCCATCATCTTGACTGCTAGTCCAGGTAATGACAAAATCGCCATCGGCATCCATAGCTACGCTGGAGAAGGCTTGGCGGCCTGCTGTAGTTCTGTTGACTCCGAATTCGATGGCATCTTGAGCTACCCCATCTTTGTTGTAGCGTCGGGCATGGATTCCAGTTAAGCTACCATCTTGCCCTGTCCATGTGACGATATAGTCGCCATCGGAGTCGATCGCCACTGCCCTGGGAGTGTGACTGGTTCCTGATGATGCGAAGAAGGTTTGTTGAGTACCAAGGGTAATGGTATTGACTGCGAATTCTGAACCTTGGGGGATGCCTGTCATGGGAGTTTAGGTGCTGCTTGCTCTTGGGACAGTGAACGCTGATTCCTGGAAAACAGGGAATGGTGTGGCTATGCGCCTGCGCTAGGCGAGGGTAACTTGGCACTAGGACGGAGCCAGTAGGAAAACTCTGGAGCAGTGAACGCTTGGCGCATGGCGGTTTTTTCGGCGTTCAGAATGGTTGGTCGGGTAATTTGGGGCAAAAATTGAACGGCGCTGATTTCTTGACAGCCGTGGGTGAATTCTAAGGTACCTGCCAGTTCGCCCGTGGTGAGGTTGACGATCGCGATGCCGCAAATTAGCTGGGGAAAGCGCTGCTGTACGGGTAATTCTCCAAAAATGCGCCGTTCTCGAATTTGGCTGAGACCCACGATCGCCCAATTACCAACGCAGCATAGCCCGCGCAAAAAACCGGGCAAGGTGCAGACCACTTGGTGCTGCCCAGACTGCGGATCGACCTGCCACAGTTCTCCGGCTCCCGAGTTGAGCAGCCAAAGCCGATCGCCATGCCAGCAGGGAGAGTGCGGCATACATAAGCCTCGCAAAATCACCTCATGCTGCTCTACGTCGATTAGGATGCCACCCGACTGTTTGTGGTCTCTCCAGCCGCCGACGGTATCGGTTGCTCCGAAGGCTGTGACGTAGCGGGGCTGGCCGTCAACCATGGCCAAGCCGTTGAGGTGGCAGCGATCTTCGGGCACATTGTCAGAAATGAAGGGGGGTCGCCAGCGCGGGATAAAGCTGAAATCGGCGCTGAGGCTGGCAAGGCAGGAAAAGCGGGCATTGACTGCCCATAATCCATCGTTGCCGTAGGCGATATCGTGAATGTTTAAATCGCCTGTAAAGTGTAGAGCGCGGGGCAGATAGAGGGCGTCGTAGCGACCGGGCTGATCCTCTAAATAGGTGGGGGCTAAGTCGGGGGCGTTGGCAAAGAGCCACACTTCATGTTGAGTCGCGATCGCCAACTGTTGCCCCTGAACCGCTATCCCCATCGGTTTTTGAAATTGGCGTAGGAGTAGAGTGATCTGGGTGCCATCCCACCCCAACATTGCTAGTTTGCCTGCTTGGTAGGTCGAAAGGATCAGTGATCCGCCTGAGTGCGCCAGCCAATGCTGAAATGAATCTGAGGCATGACACTGGATGACGTTGGATGCTGAGGGTTCAACGGTTGGTAGAAGGTGGTTCAAAACACATCCCCGGTAATGTCTATGTAGGCGAACCGTGGGTCGAACCTACTAAAATCTACTAACTTTAGAGAGGCTACCCAATTCTATGGAGTTAGCCATCATTTTTGGTGTGGTAACCGTAAATTAGGGACTCCCTTCTTTCAAGATTGTGTCAGAATTTATATGTCTAATTTGGATGTGATTGTGGTCGGAAGCGGCATTGGTGGCCTGGTGGCGGGTGCTTTGCTGGCTCACTATGGGCGACGGGTGCTGGTGTGTGAGAGCCACGCGATCGCCGGAGGGGCGGCTCATAGTTTTTCGCGCCAGGGGTTCGAGTTTGACTCGGGACCCTCGTTCTATTGCGGGTTGAGTGATCCGCGATCGCTCAACCCGTTGCGGCAGGTGCTAGATGTGTTGGAAGAGTCGGTGCCTGCGATCGCCTATGACCCATTGGGGCACTACCATTTTCCAGACTGCACATTTCCGGTCTATTGCGAGGGCGATCGCTACCGGGCGGCGGTGGCCAAGATTACCCCTCAGGGGGCAAAACAGCTAGAGCGACTAGAGCAACGGTTCCTCAAGCTCTATAGCGGGCTGCGCGACATTCCTACCCTGGCGCTGCGATCCGACTGGCAGCTCTTGCCGCTACTACTGAGCCGCTATCCGCTGGCACTATTGAAACTGCTGCCCCAAATTGGCACGATTCAGGGTTCGGTCGGCGATTTGCTCGATCAAGAGGTACAAGATCCGTGGGTGCGGCGGTTGGTCGATCTGGAATGTTTTTTGCTCTCTGGATTGACGGCGGCAGGCACCATCGCCCCAGAAGTCGCCTTTATGTTTGGGGAACGCACGCGATCGGTGGTGGACTACCCGATCGGCGGCAGTGGAGCCATTGTGCAAGCCCTCGTGCGTGGGTTAGAAAAACGCGGCGGTGAACTGCGGTTGAATACCCATGTAGAACAAATTTTGGTGGATCAGGGTCGAGCGATCGGGGTGCGGCTCCGCAGTGGTGAGGTATTAAACGCCCCGATTGTGATTTCCAATGCCACGCTGTGGGATACCGTTAATCACCTGCTGCCCCCAGATGCTCTGCCTGCTGGCGATCGCCAAACTGCCTTAGCTACTCCGGCTGTCGATAGCTTTATGCACTTGCACTTAGGGATTCGGGCGGCGGGGCTAGAGGGGCTAACGGGGCACCATGTCGTCGTCCACAGTGCCCAGGCCAGACTGACAGACCCCGGCAACACCTGCATGATCTCGATTCCCTCGGTTTGGGATGCGAAGCTGGCTCCACCCAACCACCATGTAGTACATGCCTACACCCTAGAACCCTACGAAGACTGGCAGCAGCTCGATCGCCGCAGTGATGCCTATCAGGCCAAAAAACGCGATCGCGCCCAATGCCTCTATCGCGCCCTCGAACGCGTCATTCCCGACATTCGCGATCGCATCACCCTGGAGCTAATCGGCACGCCGCTGACCCACGCTCGCTTTCTGCGCCGCCATCGCGGCACCTACGGCCCTGCGATCGCCGCCGGACAGGGTCTGTTCCCGTCCACCCAAACGGCGATCGCCGGACTCTACCGGGTGGGAGACAGCACCCTACCCGGCATCGGCGTCCCAGCGGTGGCGGCGTCAGGGATTTTGTGTGCCAACACGCTGGTCTCGGTCGAGCAAACCGTGGCCGCGCTAAAGAAAATCGGGCGCTAGCCTCTGCCCTGCGTCCTGTGCCCTCTGTCCTCCTATCCCTGATTCCTCTTGCTTGCTTTCCTGACTCCCTTCACAGGCGAACTGGCCGCCATCGGTGCGGCGTTGATCTGGGCGATCGCCTCCTTCGTCTACACCCACCTGGGGCAGCGCCTATCCCCGCTGACCTTGAATATCACAAAAGGCAGCATTTCCATTGGGCTAATTCTGCTCACTTTTGTAGTGCGCCAAGACGCGCTGCCTCAGATGGATACGGGTGCGGTTTTGCGGCTGGTTTTGAGTGGCGCAATTGGCATTGGCGTGGGTGACACCGCCTTTTTTGCCTGCCTCAACTGCATTGGAGCCAGACGGGCGCTGCTGCTGGAAGCTCTATCTCCACCGCTGACTGCCGTCCTGGCCTTGATATTTTTGCAAGAACAGTTAAATGTGATGGCCTGGGCCGGAATTAGCCTAACTTGCCTGGGTGTGGCTTGGGTGGTGGTCGAACAAGAGCCAGACCAAAGCGAGGGTAAATTCCGACCACTGCGGGGGATGGTCTATGGCTTGATTGCCGCCTTTGGGCAGGCCAGTGGGGCTGTCCTGTCTAGAGCTGCCCTGTCCACCACCGATATCAGCCCGCTGTGGAGTACGCTAGTCCGCTTGTCGGCTGGGATGCTGGTGCTGCTGGTGTGGATCAGCATCCAGCGGCAAGTGTGGCGAGAATTTGGGCGGGCATTTGAGCAAGAATTTGGGGTATTGCGATCGCCCCGCATTCTCAGTATTACCATCGGCACCGCCTTTGCCGGTACATACCTAGGCATCTGGCTGCAACAAACGGCGCTTAAGTATGCCCCGGCTGGCATTGCCCAATCTCTGGTCGCCACCAGTCCCCTATTCGTCATTCCCCTCAGCCTCTGGCTAGGAGAACGGGTCAGCCCTCGGGCAATTGTGGGCGTTGTGCTGGCTCTGGGCGGCATTTGGCTTTTGTTCATGCAGCGCTAATGGCTAGTGTTGCAATTTGAATCTAATCCTGTGCAGAGAGGCGATCGCTCTGACAAGATAGTAGCGCTCTGACAAAATAGTGGCTCCTGAAACTAGCCGGATCTAGATGGATTGGCGGAGAAAACGGAAGGAGGTTCACTTGAAAGTACCTGTAGGTTCACGTAGAGGATCGTATGCGTTATCTCATCCTGGCCGGATTATTGCTGCTGACTCCAGCCCCCGCACTCGCCCAGTTTAGGCTACCAATTCCAGGCATTCCGGGGCTGCCCACCGAAATTCCCCTGCCGCCTATACCCGGATTGAACGACCTGCTGCGAGAGCAACCCCCCATTTCCACTAATCTGGCCAATGCCGCAACTGAAATTGCGCTGCTAGATGACTTCAATCCCCAGCGAGTGACGCCAATGACTCAGCTGCGTCGGGGCGAGCACGGTAGCTTCATCCTCACCCCTGGCGTTTACGAATTCACCGCCCAAAGCTACTGCCTACACGCAGGCACCCACGCTCCTGGCGTTGGTGATGGCTACCTCTATGCCCCAATTGAGGGCAAACGCGACACGATCATTCGCCACATTTTACAAAATTCCGTAGACCACCCAGACATTGCCCAACGCGACATTCAGATGTTGATCTGGTCAATATTGGCGCGCACTCGCGTCAATGACCTATCCGACAACCTCGAAGCGGTCGCGCGGCGATTGCTCACCCGAGATGAAATCAACAAACTCAATGGCGGCGCGCTAGGTCAAATTCCTCCCGAAGTGCAAAGTCGGCTGTTTGCGGAGCTACCTGCTGGCGTGCGTCAAGTGCTGGCGGCCGAGGCCAACTTGCGATCGCTCTTTAGCCGTGGCAACGCCTCCTACGCCCAGCTAGAGCAAATTGCCGTGTTGGCAGGCGAGGTCGGTTTAGGTGAAGGCAGTCGGCAGGTGCCGAGCGGGCGGTGGTCGCTGCATCCCGATGGGTTCTTTGTGCGCTATGTGCCGTCTGGCTATAGCCAAACCCGAATTCAAGTAGCCATGCCCGACCGCTACACCACTAGCCGCGACAATTTAGGGCGGATCACGGCGATCGCCGACACCTTGGGCAACCGCACCGAAACCACCTACGACGACACCATTGCGCCCCGTCCCCATCCCAACGACCCTAGCCTGCGCGCCTACGCCTTCCGCAGCATCCGGTTCATCCGCCCCAACCCCGTCCGGGGCGGTCAACCCGAACAAGTCGAAATCCCCAGTCGGGGCTGGATATTTGTCCACACGGCTGCCACGGCCACCCGGCCTACCCAGACGCCAACCGCTCACGGGTTAGCCGCCAAATCCCAATGGTTACCAGCGCTGTCCCAGGTTCTACCCGCCGCTCTGATGGCTCAAACGGGCGATCGCTACACCGACTGGCTCCGTCGCTCGCGAGAGGCATCCGACCAGCAGCAGCAGGTGCGCGACTACTGGGAACGGATTGACCGCAACACCCGCGACCGCAGCGACGCCGACATCAACGACCTGGGCGACACCGGACATTACCGCGATGGCATCGAAGCCGCCACCCGAGGCAGCCAAGCCGAGCGGATCGACTGGATCGCCCAACACCAAGAACGGCAGCGCAATGCCCTGCTCCACGCCATCTGCGTCCTCGGCGGCTGTGACAACGACAGAGCCACCGAATACGATCCGTCCGGCGATGTCGCCGTCCCTGGCAACACCTCTAGGCAACGGCTGGCACAATCGGCAAGAAGCTACTAAGGAAAGGCGGAAGGCGAAAGGATGAGGGATGAATGGGAAACGGGTGGGAACGTGGGGGGATGACAAGACAAAGTCGATTTTCCTTCATCCTACGCTTCGCGTAGCTTGCTTCTCGGGACGAGTACGGCAAAGCCTTCATCCTTCCGCCTTCATCCTTCATCCTTCATCCTTCCGCCTTCATCCTTCCGCCTTCATCCTTACTTATGTTCTGGATGTGTCAGCTCAGGGGGAACCACTCCCATTTCGTTAATCACCCGCAGCATTTTGTATAGCCGTCCCAAGTCTCGCTGATTAAATTCCAGCACGAGGCGGGGCAGGTGGGCAAGCTTGGGGGCATCGGTTTCTTGAGGTAGGGCGGCAGTTTGCCGAATCTGTCCCTGCACCAAAATGCTGCTGAAATTTTGATTTAGATCGTCTAACTGCTCTACGGATAATGCCTGATTCAGCCGGATCACGAGCTGGCTGCCGACGTAACGGCTAGAGTGATAAACCCGATAGAAGCTGGCGATCGCCTCACAGGCAACATCAACCCGATCGGTAATCGTATACAAGTCCAAATCGTGAGGGCTGATCAGTCCTCCCGCGAGCAGCTGATCTTTAATATACGACTGCCAGCCTTGCCAATAATCGCCCCCCGGCGGATCGACCAACACCAGCGGCACCAGCCCCGACTTACCCGTTTGCATCAGCGTTAGGCATTCAAACGCTTCATCCTGTGTGCCAAAGCCCCCTGGAAACAGCGCCAAGGCATCGCTCTCCCGCAAAAAAAATAGCTTGCGGGTAAAGAAATACTTAAAGTCAATTAGCTTGCGATCGCCCTCTAGCACCGGGTTAGCCCCTTGCTCAAACGGCAGCTGAATATTTAGCCCAAACGACTTTTCTGCTCCCGCCCCTTCATTGCCAGCCTGCATGATGCCCCCACCAGCTCCCGTCATCACCATAAACCCCTGCTGTGTCACACAGCGGGCAAATTCAACCGCCATTTGATAAGCAGGGTGCTCAGGCTGAATGCGAGCCGAGCCAAAAATTGTAATCTTGCGGACATGGCGATACGGATGAAAAATCTGAAACGCCCGTCCCATATCTTGCAGCGACGCACTGAGGATCTTCCAGTCCAGTCGATCTGCATCCCCTGCCGCCATCTGAACCAGGGTTTGCAGTGCTTGTTGAATCAACTCGCCATGCTTGAGCGTTTGGAGGTGATCAATCAGACTATTAACCTCCACCCGCAGCAATTCTGAAGCGGGAGATAAAGGGGATGGACACATGAAATCCTCCGGACTGCGCAGTACTTTATTCTAAGAAATTTGGGAAAACACGAAAATGCCTTGATTGGCAACCCAACCAAGGCAATGCTCGATGCGAACATTAGTTGTTAGCTAACGCTCTACAGATGTTTTTCTAGCGTAGTGGCCAACGTTGTCTTAGGGACAGCGCCAACTACCATATCTACCCGTTGTCCGCCCTTGAAAATCATGAGCGTAGGAATGCTGCGAATGCCATATTGGCTAGCAACAGCGGGATTCTCATCCGTATTAACCTTGACAACCTTGATCTGTCCAACGTACTGTTCGGCGATCTCATCGACCACGGGGGCAACCATGCGGCAAGGACCACACCAAGGTGCCCAAAAATCGACTAATACGGGAACGTCGCTCTCCAATACCTCTTGCTTGAAGGTACCGTCTGTAACTTGTGCGGCTGCTGACATGCCTATAAACCCTTAGCCAACAATACTCATCCCAGATCCTACCATAGCCAACGTCTGTACTTCAGAGTACAAGTTCTACACAAACAAACACATTTGTTGGCTTAGTCATAGACTACACGAGCATCAAACCCCTGATTTCTCAGACGGCGGGTTAAGGCATTTGCCTCAGAACGGCGATTAAATGAGCCAGCATTGATAAAGTTACCGCGTGAATCTGTATCTTGGTAGGCACCCGGAGCAGCTCGTCTAACTTGGTTAAACAGGGCATAGTCGTTTCCGGGAACTGCCACCGAGTAGGAGCCACGCTGTAGTCCGCCGCCTGGATTGCCGCCAATAGGGCCGCCAATGCTGTAGGGAACCAAGTAATCGGCGGCAACCCACCTTCGGTTAGGACGGGCTAATTCTGTCCAGGTGTAGCCCCCAGAGGTCTCTCGCCGCCCCGACAGATAAACCGCCGCTCCGTCGTCTAGCCCGCCCACCGAATTGCCGTTGGGGCGATCGCGAATTTGAACGCCGCTACCGCTTGGGGTTCGAACTGTGGCGCGTTCACCCAGGTTAGAGGATTGGCTGTAGAGCGGGTCTGTCGGCCCGCCTACATTGCTGAGGTTGCCGTCAACTAAATAGGGCAAACCCAACGCTTGCAGCGTAACAGGGCCTGCCTGTCCATCCATTTGCAACCCATTGCGAGATTGAAAATTCATCACAGCCGTTTCGGTTTCTGGGCCATATACCCCATCTACCCCCACGCCTAGCTGTTGCTGAATATCAGAGACTGCGTTTCCAGTGCTGCCAAGGGTGTAGACTTGCGCCAGAGCTGCTCCAGCGGTGAAGTAAATGGATGACGCGATCGCCGCCCCCATCAACTTCCAAGCCCAAGACTGGCGTAGCGTTGAAGACTTGGCTCCAGCTTGAGCCGAATGGACAGAATCAGACGTTAGCGCAGCTCCGGTCAATGGTAAAAACGGTTGGGCTTTCATGGTTCAATTGCTCATTTTGTTAAGGAAAGAGGGCACTCAGAGGCAAGAACAGCAGATTTACAACAAGCTCTAGTAAATATTAGGCATCTGAACCTGCCGATGATCTCAGTTTTAGTTACACTATGAAGCTGTCGGATTTCGTGAAGTTTTGGACTCAAATAGTCCATTACCCTGGGAACAATCCAAACTCGCGGATGGCCCAATTTTTACAGGCAACACGATTTCTACAGGTTTATTTCTAATTACCCTATCACTCGAAATTCGGGTATGAAACGATTTTTCCTCTCTCATCGATTGGCATGGTTAATTCCCACAGGCAGCCTTTTAGCAGGGGCAACTTCTGCTGTTTTTGTGAGTGCTCTAGAGTATCATACTCGGCTCGATTCTTCGAGTGTTACCCCGCTTGCAGATAATTTTCCTACAGCCAGGTTAGCCGTTGGGGCGATCGCTCCGCTTCTACCCAACGGCAGACCCAAACTGCTGCCCCTACCTGCCGCCCAAGAAACATGGGAGTGCGAAGTGGTCGTAGTGGGTGGTTCTTTGGGGGGCATTGCTGCTGCCTCCCAATCGATGAAATCCGGTGCCCAAACGTGTTTGATCGAACTGACGCCTCAATTGGGGGGGCAAATTAGTGCGCAGGGCGTTTCGGCCATAGACGAATCCGTCAACATGGTGCTGCGAGACAATTTTGCCGATAGTTGGAGAGGATTCAGACGATTAATCTTAGGACAGACCGTAAAGCTGCCAACCTGGACAGGCATCTCTGAGGCGCTCCCGGTCACAGATCTAAATCGCTGCTGGGTGGGTCGGCTTTGCTTTTTACCCAAAGTTGGAGCCACGGCGGCTCAACAGCAGCTGAAACGGTATATTGCTACAGCACCGGGCAGTCGATGGGCCACCTCTACAGCGTTTAAAGGAGCCGAATTTGATGACAGTGGCCGTTACATTACCGCCATTCATGCTGTACGCCGCATCCCGCTCGATCCGGCATATATCCCGCAAGGGCGGCTCTCGGTTGAGCTAAACAGCTGGCATACCTGGAATGGGGACGACACCTTTCAAAAAGTGCCCCTACAGCTGCGTGCGCCCGCTGGCAAACGCATGATCGTGATCGACGCAACCGATACAGGCGAACTAGTTGGATGGGCGCAAGTGCCGCACCGCTTGGGTTCTGAATCGCGAGCCACCACGGGAGAACTATTTGCCGCCGATCGAGATAACCCCGAGTGTACCCAAGCCTTTACCTTTACCTTTACTCTCGGCATTCGGCAAGATAATGGAGCCAGCCTCAAGACGCTGGAGCGGGTGCAGTCACTCTATCCCAGTGAAGAGCATCATCGGATCTATACCCTAGATGGAACGCCTCTGTTCAAAGGGCAAAGTTTTTTTAACTATCGTCGGCTGGTCAGTACGACCTCCAACAACCCGTTTGAAAGCAGCCCCGCTATGGGTGATATTACCCTGGTGAATTGGACACAGGGAAACGACTGGAACTGGATGAACCCCCCGCTAATTCTGACGTCAGAGAAATTAACCCAAACGGGGCAATACCAAAATTGGACAGGCGGGATGTCGCTGCGGGCGCTGCGACACGCCGAAAACCACTCCCTGATGTTTGCCAAGTGGTTACTGGAAACGCAAGCCGATGCGCAAGCCGAGTCTAACCTACCGCTGGCGTACCTATCGGGAGTAGATGCGCCCATGGGAACCGTTTCGGGACTGAGTATGGTGCCCTATATTCGCGAAGGGCGGCGGATCTTGGGGCGCACTGCCTACGGGCAAATGGAGTTTTTGCTGCGGGAATCTGACCTGCGTGAAGATATGGAAGGGCGAGATTTTACCAACACTGTCGTTGGCATTACTCACTACGACATCGATATCCACGGCTGTCGCTATCGCAATTGGGAGCCGTCGGGGGAAGCCGTTAAGGCGTCGGTCAAAGAATATTACGTGCGTCCAGTCCAGATTCCGTTAGAGAGCCTGATTCCGCAAGGGGTCGATAACCTGCTGGTGGGAGGTAAAGCGATCGCGGCTACTCATATTGCTACAGCGCTAACCCGCGTTCACCACGGCGAATGGACGATTGGCTCGGCGGCAGGCGTCACAGCGGGCTGGTTAGCCACCCAGCACCCGGAGATCGTTCCAGCGGCTATTGTCCCCAAAGGTCTGATGCGATCGCTACAGCAGTACATGATTGATCAGGGGCTGCGGTTGGAGTGGTAATTGCGGCTGCCGTCAAGCAGTCAGCTGCCACACCTAACTAAATCCCTGCTAGGATCGGGCAGACTATGAACGCAGCACTTGGAGCCTCAATATGTTTTTAGATGAACTCACCCCGATGGTCAGAGAATTGACGGCTCACCCTGTGGCGTTTCTGGGTGGCTTCTTCTCTGGCTTATTTCGCCTTGATTTAGCAGACGATCCCGTTAAAAGCTGGCTCGATCAGCAGTCTGGTGGGTCAGGCTATGTCTCTCCCCAGCCTAGCTCTAACGGCAATGGCAGCGGCCCTCAGTCGATTTCCATTGACTAGTAGAAGACGGCGCAAGTTTAGCTACCGTAGGGCGGGCATCTTGCCCGCGCAGGCCGGAAGCCTGCACTACGAACGGTAGGCAGATTTACGCCTCAGACTACTAGTGCAATCAGCTGGCTCGCGAGCAGGACGTCGCGAGCAGGATGTTTTATTTTCCTCAGCCTTCATTCATCCATCCTAAGGGTCTCAACAGCTCGTCTTTCCAGACTTCGAGTTGGAGTCTGAGGCGAGTCGTTGTCCCTGTTGCCGTGACAGTAGGCAGGTTGAGGGTGTCGATTGCCCGTTGATAGTCTGCTAAGGCGCAATTCCAGTCGCCCCACACATGATATGTACGGCCACGTTCAGCGTAAATGTGGCTCTCTATCCGACCTAGCTTGAGGGCGAAGTCGAAGCATTCAATTGCCCGATCAAACATCCGCAGTTCTCGCAGCGTAATGCCCTGATTGAGCCATGCTCGCCCGTTCGCAGGGTTAAGGTCAAGCGCGGCATCGTAGTCTAAGATGGCTTCTAAGAACTTGCCCTGGGCCGCGTAGTAGTTGGCGCGGTTATTGTAGACACTGTCCAATCTATCGTCTAGCTGGAGGGCACGGTTGTAGTCGGCGATCGCCTGCTTCATTTCGCCGCTTTGAAAGTAGACCAGGCCGCGATTGTTGTAGTCGCGGGCACTCTGAGGGTTGGTCGTTAGGATTTGCGTAAATAGGGCGATCGCAGCAGCATGATTCCCTTGCTGAGCTTCTTGTAATGCATATTGCCGCAGCCTTGTTTCACGCTCTAGCTGGCTTGTCCGGGAGGAGGATGAGTGCGATCCTGGTCGCTCTTCTATCCGACGCGGTTTAGGCTGCCAACGCTTCTGAAGTTTTCCAGCGGATCGAACAATTGTGTCAG
>CASBQX010000324.1 GCA_949127925.1 Synechococcales cyanobacterium PMM_0002 | reverse complement strand
TCTGAATACAGCAACCACTCCACAGGCTGTTGCACCAACCCTAGATTGATCAACAGCTGGTTGACGAGTCCTTCTTTCCCTAGGACAGGCACCCATGAAATCATCCGAATGATATTCGAAGTCCAAAATGGTACGGTGCAGACTAAAAACAAAATAATCTGCCAGCGCTGGTCCTTAACATAAAATGCCAAAAAGTACGCTACCAGATAACCAATCATCAAGGTGAAAAACCAGGTCAGAAATACGTACTTAAACGTGTTCAGAAAGGTTTTTACCGTGACGCTAGACGTGAAGATGCTGGTGTAATTATCCAGCGTAAAAGCAGGCACCATGGAATATCCATTGAACTGCCAAAAGCTCACCAGAAAAATCATCAGAATAGGCAACACCAAAAACAGGAGAAAGATCAGAGTTTGGGGTGCTATCAGCAGATAGGTTTCTAGACCTTTCCAGCTTTTCGCTGTCATAAGGATGCTCTGCTTGACGTGAGTTATTTTTTACCGAGTTAAAGATGATTTGAACGCTAATTTTCGCGTGCCATTTGTAGGCAAAATCTGGCGTTCGCACAGGACTTAAGGAACGAAAATTTAATCAGATGTAATTCCTATGTAGGGGCTTGGCTGTAATTCCCGTGTAGGGGCGTGGCAGTGCCAAGCCCCTACGTGGGCGGGTTAGTCAGCCACATTTTTTACCCAAGGGGCATTACGAAGCAATGAACTCGTTCCACTTCTGGACTAAGTAGGTATTTTCCTTCATGGTAGAGTTCCAGCAGACAATGCTACCAAAGCGTTCCTTAAAGGAACCGCCATCTCGCACCGCACCTTTAGCCTCCAGCTTTTTATCGAACGGGTCGATCATGTCTTCTGCTGCGGGCTTGCCTTCGTACCAGAAGTCCCACTCAGCTTGAGACATATACTTCTTGGCATTATCTGGAGCTGCGCTGTAATAGCCCTGACGGCCCAAGAAGGCACCCACCCAGCCTTCTAGCATCCAGTTCATGTACTCATAGGCGGCATCCAGATTGATCCCCGTCAGGTTCTTCGATAGCCCAATCCCGCCACCCCAGCCGCGATAGCCTTCTTTCATCGGAGCGTAGACGCACTGCACCCCTTTCGATTTCACCGCTGTGACCGCAGGAGACCACATCGATTGCAGCACCACCTCACCCGATGCCATCAAGTTAACGGACTCATCAAACGTTTTCCAGAATGCCCGGAACTGACCTTTTTGCTTCTGATCTTTGAGGATTTCGGTAATTTTGTCGATTTCCTCTTTAGTCATGTTGCCCTTGTCTACAAAGGTCATCAGCCCAGATGCTTCTGCCACCATTGCGGCATCCATAATGCCGATTTGGGGAATATCCAAAATCGACGTCTTCCCCTTGAAGGCTGGATCGAATAGCTCCTTCCAGCTTTCGATTTTGCGACCCACTAGGTCGGGGCGGTAGCCTAATGTGTCAGCGTTGTATTGGAAGGGAATCAGGGTCGCAGAGTCGGTCGGGGTTGGAGAAAACTCCTTCGAGTCAGGCCCGGTGACGTACTGCACTCGGTAGGGCGCAGTGCCTTGAGATTGTTCGACTGGCAACCCTTCAAATTTGCCAGTGGTAAAGAACGACACGATTTTGTCGTAGTCCTTAATTTTTTTGATGTCGATGGGCTGTAGGTTACCGGAGGGTACCACCAGGGGCAAGCTGAAATATTCCCCGTCAAAGATGTCGTACTGCTTGGGCTGGGAGATCGCGATCTGGTTGTTTTCTTCAGTACTCAACGCCCGCATATCGAGCTTGAAGCCTAGATCTTCTTGCGCCTTATTGCGGATTTCATTGATCTGCGATACTCCCGTACCGATCAAACGCAGGGTAACGTCTTTGGTTTTGTTGGCGTTGACTTCAGGCCCTGGAGCTGGATTGTTAGGTGTTCCCACTGGAGCTTCGGGGGCTGTAGAGGCACAGCGAGCTACTGCGAAACCAGCTCCAGCAGCCAATCCAGTTTTAATCAGTTTGCGGCGAGATAAGTTAGTCATAGGTATGATTGAGTTTAATGTGAACACTTTTTAGAAGAACTCTGCTAGTGCGGCAGAAAGATGCAGTCATCGATCGCGCAGGCAACAGTCACAAGCTGCCCCTCTTGGGCTGGGTGAGCCGCCCAATCGTGGCTCCGGGCTTTGTAGGTAACCTCCTCGCCTGTAGACTCCAGCATCAGAGAGACACGGGTAATATAGCCCGTGAATTCGATTGAGGTGATGCGAGCCGTGATTTGGTTGGCAGCGCTGGGGTCGGCGGGGGGATAGGGTTGCAGGGTGAGGCGATCGCTTCGCACTGAGCAGGCGGCTGTCATGCCCACATTGGCCGCTTTGCCTCGGGTCAAAAACGTACCCACTTGCTCCACCTCTAGCCGAATCACGGCATTGCCTGCCGGATGGGGCATCCCAGTCGTCACCGCAGTCACCTTGCCCACAAAGATGTTGTTGTCACCTACAAACCGCGCCACAAACCGAGAGGCAGGCGTGGCAAAAATTTCGGGAGGAGTTCCCACCTGGTCGATCCGCCCGTGATCCATCACCACAATTTGATCGGACAGTGAAAAGG
>CASBQX010000323.1 GCA_949127925.1 Synechococcales cyanobacterium PMM_0002 | reverse complement strand
TAGGTACCATCAACACACCGAACCAGCCAATATATAGGCGGTTGTTGGTGGAGGTGACCCACTCGCAAAACTGTTCCCACACGTTGGCACGCTCGGTGCTACGGATTGTTGTGGTCATGTTTTTAATGAATGCGTAGAGAACTACAGAGGGAAAATGTATGACTGAACTTTTTAGGCTCAGCTCTGAACTGAATATAAGCTTTTAGTTGAGTTTTGTAAAGTAAAACCAGACAATTCTTAAGAAACGTGAGCAGGCGTTCTGCGGCGGCTGATCTGAAGGGGTACCAAATTTGGCTGGTGTAGCTCGTTAAACTGGCAGAGAGAAGTCTGAGGCGTTACTGAGAAGCCTCTGCTGCTTTACGGATTGTAGAGGAATGTTTAGGAATGTTCATGTCTAGGGGTTGGGTGCTTTGGCCGGAGGTGTCGATCCTGTTACCTTGAGTTGGTAGACTCGTTCTATTGCAGTCCTGGTGGGATTGCTCGGTGGTAATGTTTTGGGCTGTTAGTGTCGATCTAAACAAGGGTGGCGATCGCCCTTAACGCATCCGCGCTGGCTTGATGCATCCGCACTATATTCAGAAAACTTAGTCTGCCAGCCCCGCAAGATGAGAAACCGTTGGGAGGATTATGAACATTGCTGTTGTGGGTCTGAGCCATAAGACAGCCCCTGTCGATGTGCGAGAAAAATTGAGCATCCCCACTCCGCAAACGGAAGCGGCGATCGCTCACCTGTGTGGGTATCCCCATATAGAAGAGGCTGCAATCTTAAGTACCTGCAATCGACTAGAAATCTACATCGTGACCAGCGAAACCGACGGCGGCATTCGTGAAGCTAGCCAGTTTTTGTCGGAGTATGGCAAACTGCCGCTGCACCACCTGCGTCAACACTTGTTTGTGCTGCTGCATGAAGATGCCGTGACTCATTTGATGCGGGTTTCGGCGGGCTTAGATAGTTTGGTGTTGGGCGAGGGGCAAATTTTGTCACAAGTCAAACACACCCACAAGCTGGGGCAGCAATGCAACGGCGTCGGGCGAATTCTAAATAGTTTGTTTAAAAAATCGATTGAGGCCGGCAAGCGCGTTCGATCAGAAACCAGTATCGGCACCGGGGCGGTATCGATTAGTTCGGCAGCTGTCGAGCTAGCCCAAATTAAAGTACAAAATTTGGCGGCCTATCGCGTGGCAATTTTGGGCGCAGGCAAAATGGCGCGGCTGCTGGTGCAGCATCTTTTATCGAAAGGGGCGCACCGAATTGCCATCGTCAATCGATCCATGGCCGGGGCGCAGGAGTTGGCCAAGCAGTTTCCCGATGCCAACCTGCACCTCTACACGTTAGATCAGATGGACGGCGTCTTGGCTGAGTCTGACCTGGTGTTTACGAGTACGGCGGCAACAGAGCCGCTGCTGAACCGAGCCAAGCTAGAGACATTTTTGGCACCGACTCAGAATTTAATGTTGATTGATATTTCGGTGCCCCGTAACGTTGATGCAGATGTCAACGATTTGCCCCACGTCCATGTATTTAATGTGGATGACTTGAAGGCGGTAGTGGCTCAAAACCAAGAGAGCCGTCGCCAGATGGCGCTGGAGGCAGAGGTGCTGCTGGAGCAAGAGGTGGATGCGTTCCAGGCTTGGTGGCGATCGCTAGAAACCGTTTCCACGATCAAAAGCCTGCAAGATAAAATGGAAACCATTCGAACTCAGGAACTAGAGAAAGCGCTGTCGCGGCTAGGGCCTGAATTTGCCGATAAGCACCAGGGAATTATTGAAGCCCTCAGCAAAGGCATTGTCAGCAAAATTTTGCATGACCCCATGGTGCAACTGCGGGCGCAGCAGGATATTGAAGCTCGTCGTCGAGCCATGGACACCCTGTCAGTGCTGTTTAACTTGGACGCTGAGGTGCAGTCTAGCCGCCAGTTTGGTTAGCGACATGGCCTGTTAGAGTAGTGCGGTAGAGGCAAGGGGCTTAAGCCCCTTGCCTCTAGAACCTGCGATGGACTTCATGCATCTGAAAGCCGTCATATCGGTTGAAGCACTGTTTTTTTGGCTACTTTTTTTAGCTACTTCTGAATTGCTCATGTGCTATTCAGCAAGGGCTAAGCTATTGTGATATAGCTGATCTGTAATTCTCCGGTTTCAGGCAACGCGTCAGGCTAATGCTGTATTGCCCCAACTACACCTGTCAAACTCCGAATCCGGAAACCAACAAGTTTTGCCAGAAGTGCCGCACGCCTCTGCCTAAGCGCTATTTGTGGACGATTAGTGACGGCATTGATACCTACCGCCCAGGCGACTTAATCACGAACCGCTATCTCTACAAAGGTTCTCGCATTTTGCTCGATACTAAGCCGGGGCTGTATCCCAGCTTTGAAACGGATGATATCCCTGATTTTTTAATGCCGTATTTGCGGCTCTCCCCTTATCAAACCCATGTCCCCCAAGTCTATGATTGGGTGCTGAACGACCCCAATGATCCCGCTAATCGGCTAGTGCTATTAGAGCAGGCCGCCATTTATCTGCCAACGGATGCTGCTGGTTTACCAGTGGGTGGGCACTCGACCGCACCCGCAACGTTAGATGCAGCGAGCCCACAGCTTGATCCCTGTCTTTTGCCGCTGCTCTCTACGATCTGGCCAGATTCATCGGCGCTGCGGCAATTCAATTGGCTGTGGCAAATCGCTCAGCTGTGGCAACCTCTCAGCACCGAGCAGGTGGCCTCTACCTTATTAATTCCCGATTTGATCCGGGTAGAGGGGGGGCTAGTGCGGCTGTTAGAGCTGCATCCAGATTTGACGGGTGCGAGTCCGACGCTGGCAGATTTGGGTAAATTGTGGCAGCGTTGGGTGCCAACGGCTCATCCTACAGCCGCCCCGGTTTTAGACGCGATTTGCCAGCAGTTAATTGGGGGAACGCTGCACGATGCAGATCAGCTAGTTGCCCAGCTTGATAGCGGGCTTACAACGGTGGATCGGGCACAAACTCGTCACATTACGTTGTCCACCCAAACAGATCAAGGACCCAGTCGCCGTCGCAATGAAGATGCTTGTTATCCTGCTAGCGGTACGGTGCAGACGCTGGTGTTGGGAGGAACTGCGGTGGCTACCAGCCCGTTAGTCATTGTGTGTGATGGGATTGGTGGACATCAGGGTGGTGATGTGGCGTCTAATCTGGCGATCGCCGCCGTCTATCAGCACCTTCAGTCTCAGCCGTTAGCGACTCTAAGTGCCGCCGCATTGACCCAACAGTTAGAAGTGGCTGCCTGTGTTGCCAATGATTTAATTAGCCAGCGCAACGACGATGAGCAGCGCCAAGAGCGACAGCGGATGGGGACAACGCTAGTGATTGGGCTAGTGCGTCAGCATGAACTTTATATTACCCATGTAGGCGACAGTCGAGCCTATTGGATTACGCGCTGGGGTTGCCATCAGGTAACGTTAGACGATGATGTGGCATCGCGTGAAGTGCGTATGGGCTATAGCTTTTACCGCGATGCGTTGCAGCATCCCAGTTCGGGTTCGCTGGTGCAGGCCCTGGGGGTGAGTACCTCGTCGTTCCTTCATCCCACTGTCCAGCGATTTATCTTAGATGACGACAGCATTTTTCTGCTGTGTTCAGATGGCTTAAGCGACAACGATCGGGTCGAACAATATTGGGATAGCGCTATTCTTCCGGCTCTAGAGGGCAGTGCCAAACTGGAAACTACATGTCAAGGGCTGATTGATTTGGCCAATACCCAAAACGGGCATGATAACGTCACCATTGGGTTGATCCACTGTCGGCTGCAAACCCCGTCTAAGGTGCAGCCTAGACCTTCTGACCATGATGCCGCTGTCTTTCCGGCCACCTTTCTAGCTCAGCCCGGTTCACCCCAGCCCGGTTCACCCCAGTCCGGTTCACCCCAGTCCGGCTCGCCCCAGCCCGGTTCGCCCCAGCCCGGTTCGCCCCAGCCTACTGCCGCTCCTGTCTCTTCCACGCTCAAAACCAAACTGGTTGCTCCCAAGGCGCAGCCGTCAACCTCTGGGATACGGCTGCTGCCCCTGCTCGCCAGCTTAGTGTTGCTGCTGGGTTTTGGCGGCGGTCTGGCTTACGTCCTGTCTGCATCGGTTCGCAATTGGGTAAATCCTCTGTTGGGAGTGGTGCCATCTCCTAGCCCCCTGCCGGTGCCTACTAACGGCACCGCCATGCCGCCAACTGCATTGCCGTTGCCGCTGGATTCCCTCATTCAAATTGGTCGCACCCCCGCCGACACCCCTAGTTTGACCCTGTTACCGACACCAGATCCGTCTGTGGCTCCAGATGCGTCTGCGGCTCCAGCAGATCCAGTTTCCGCCGCTCCAGTTTCGACCCCTCTCAGTTCAAATCCTAGTTCAAATCCAGCTATTCCCATTCCCGCTGACAGTGTATGGCAAATTGTGGCAGAAAATACGGCTACTCCCGATCGCTGGTTGAAGCTACGGTTCTGCTCGGCAAGTGGCTCAACTGTCGATGCTGCTGCTGTTGCCCCAGGTACCGAGGGATGGATTAAGCAAAAAGACGTAGAGCCGTTGGCGCTGGCTAACCCATCATTGACCCCAGACCAACGGGGAACCTGTGGGACGTCAACCCCGACAGTGCCAGTTTCTCCTCTGGCTGTGCCTAGTTCTCCCCCGACAGTGCCAGTTTCTCCTTCGGCTGTACCCCCGCCTATTTTGCCGCCGCTGGGGTAGGTGGAGCGGAGCCAGATTTTACGCATGAGAACTGCTGTGCAAACTGGTCGGAGTAGTTCTAGCGTTGAATACCAGATAGACTGTTAAGCATTACGTCTTCCGGTACAGGATTGACAGCTCTTCATGCCTTCGTCTGATACCCCTTGTCTGAGATTGGCGATCGACCGCCTGACAGCCGCTAACCTAAACCACTACGCGATTTGGGTGCTAGAGTCCCCATTTCAAGCGGGGTATGTTCATCATGACTGTACCTGGACTGAAACGCTGACTGAAACCTGGCAGGCTTGGCAAACCATGTTTTCTCTGCGCAATTTGCCCCAGGTTCCCCGGATTCCCTCCGTCTTTTTGCCACCGCTTAGCACCGACGACAACGCGCCCTCAGGCTATGCGGGTCGTCTCATGCAGCATCTTGGAGTCAGTTTGTGGCAGTGGCTATTTGAAGGGCCAATTCAAAACAGTTTGGCGCAGAGTCAAGGGATTGCCCAAGGTCAAGGTAGGCCGCTGCGGCTGCGGCTAGAAGTTCGCGATCCTGGCCTGATTATGTTGCCGTGGGAGACCATGCAATCGCAACCAGGACGCCAAGCAATTTCTCTGAGTCAACAGCTGTTATTTAGCCGGACTACCAATGAGGTAGATCCCTTGCCGCCGTTGCGCGAAGAATATGCCCTGAAGATTTTATTGGTGCAAGGGCAGGATGATGAACGTAAAGGCAGTCGTTCGTCGGGCGAGTTTGCCCTACAGCTGCGCCAAGAAGAAGCGGCGCTGACTCGAATTTTAGAAAGCTCGGCTCAAAGCGATCCGCTGAATAGCTTTGTTGCGCCAGTGCCCTGTGAGGTGACAACGCTGATGCAGCCCACCCCAGCAGACCTCACAACGCATTTAGAAACGCAAACTTACAATGTTTTGTTTTATTCGGGGCATGGCATGCCTGGTCCTGATGGGGGGCTATTGTTTCTGCGTCCTGATGCCACCATCAATGGCACAGAGCTAGCGCAGGTATTGACCCGTTGTCGGGTGAAGCTGGCGGTGTTCAACGCCTGTTGGGGAGCACAACCCGATCAGCAAGGGCAACAAACCATTCCTCGTAGCAGTTTGGCCGAAGTGTTGATTCATCATGGCGTTCCAGCCGTGTTGGGCATGCGCGATACGATCGCCGAACATGAAGCCCACAGCTTTATTCAACGATTTGCTCGCGCCTTAGCCGAGCGATCGCCGATTGATGAAGCGGTGGCGATCGCCCGCCAACACTTGCTAACACTGTACAAGTTCAACCAAATTGCTTGGACGCTGCCGGTGCTCTACATGCACCCAGAGTTTGATGGCGAATTAGTCAAGCCGCTTACAGAAGGCGTCACTGAAATTCCAGATAATCCATCTAACTGGGTGGGTTCTCGAATTCCGACGGCCTGTTTGCGCTCGGTAGAAACCCATACCCAATCCTGGCCAATCTATGGGGGCATGATGCGCGTGGGCTGTATAGACGGTAATGACTTGGTGCTAAGGGTGGCCGGAGTTTCACGCCGACATGCCGAAATTTTCTATCGCGATTCATTGCAAGATAGCCTGACAGAACAGGGGTATGTTCTTAGGGATTTGTCCCGATATGGCACCTTGATCTTAGAACCCAATAATCAGTGGCGTAAAGTTCACCAAGAAGAGGTGCCGCTTAAACCCAAAAGCCGCATTAAGTTTGGCACGTATGAGCTAGAGTTCCTGGTAGATGACATCACGTCACCGCCGCTCTAGGCTAACAGGCTGAATTGGAGGGTGAATTAGAGGCTGAATTAGAGGCTGAAAATGCCGGTGTTTCATTACAACCTGTTACGTTCAGCCTCCTTTGTTCCCCCGTCTGACAAAATCTCAGAATAAATTCCAGCCAATTGCGGAACTGCCACACCCCCCACTGTAGCTATCGATATCGAGTTCGCTCTCGGCGCATTCAGGAGTAATTAAATGGCAAGCGAGTCTACACGTCCCTGTTTTTCACCCTTCCAGGCTCAGGCAGAGTTAGAGCTGTTACAGCTGATTTTGAACGATTCCGATACCCCGTATCCCTGGAATCCAACTGACCCCAACTCCTCTGCCTATTTTGAACAATTAGAGCAGGAGGTGGTGGCAGCAGGCGGGTTGACCGATGAGCTAGTGCCCTACACCCAGGCGATCTCTAGCCAGATCGATCAACTGTGGACGACGTTAGCGGCTCCCGTGCCTGCACCGAGTGTTGCCCGATTGTTCAATCCAGATTTATTTCAGCAGTTCGCCAATCGCATGCCGCAAAACCTATTGGAAACCATTGTGCATCGCGCTCAACAGGCTGTTGCCGCCCACGGCATTTTGGCCGACCAACTGGTGATGTGTGTGCAAGAGATTTTGCCGGAATGGGGCGAGGATGATTTGCATGTGCTGGCTCGTCCTTTTGCCTATGCCATGCGCAGTGGAGCCGAAACAGAATTATTGGACGGGGCGCTTCAGTCGGTACGATGTGAAGAGTGGTCAGAGCTATCGAGCATTGAACAGGCGCGGTTGAGTTTGGCGATCGCCCGTTACGCGATCGCCCAGTTACCCAAGCCGGACTGACTGGGACGAGGGTTCTGAGAGGATGTGACCACTGTGATGGTTTCTTAGAAAGTGATGGTTTCTTGGAAAGTGATGGTTTCTTAGAAAGTGATAGTTACTAGGCAAGTCATGTTTTCTGAGAAAACCGGGTGGCGAAGTTGTGCTCTCGATTGGGCGACAGTGCCCGAGCTTTGAGGATGGCAGCCGCGAGGAAGGCATAGGAAAGGCTGCCAATGGCCGCT
>CASBQX010000322.1 GCA_949127925.1 Synechococcales cyanobacterium PMM_0002 | reverse complement strand
ATTAATGAACACAGCCTAGCTCTAGCAGATATTTTGGAATAGCGTTTTCACCAGCCTATCGGGCTAGTTGCCTAAGTATCCTCTTGCTTTAGAGAGATATAATTAGCACAGGGGTAAGCATAGAAACCAAATTAAGCGGATGCCAATATCTTCATAATCCCACTTCACAATCTCAATCGCCTAGAAGGCTAGTCTTGGCGATCGCCCCGTCTCGGTAAGATGCCAGTTTGAATAATGCGTTCCACTCCTTTTAAGTCGGTTACGAGCTGAGTGCCAGCGGTCGCGTTTTGCAGCCACTGCCCTGCTTTTTTCAAAGGACGGCCAATCGTGCGTTGCAACACCTGAAGCACCGCCCAGCCTAGGCCACTGCACAAAAAGGCTTGCCATGCGCTGAGGCTCAAAACAGCTGCCATCCCGGTTAAAAATGATAAAAAGCTCCAAATCGAGAGCAGGATGGAAATAGGAACCCCCAGATAAGGGGCAGCTATCAGGAAACTCAGCAGCTGAGGAGCATAGGCCAGACCCAAAATGCTGCCGATTTGTCTCCAGTTTGAGTTGGGTTCAAAGACGATGTCATAGGCCAGCCGCGTGCTGATCGCCCAAAATACCCATCCCACCACAAATAAAATGGCAGAGAGAAAAAGACTTAAGATGAAGCGGAAGGGGCGCACTCGGTTGACAAATAAGATGATCCCCTGACCAACCGCATTGGAAAATCCAGCCGCTAAGGTAATCAGCAGGGCGACCCACTCTTGCTGCGGCAGGGTTTGGAGCAGGCGGAAGGTGTCGGGGTTGAGGGCGATCGCCCCACCTACCAGCTGCCAAACATGATTAAACGCACTGTCTTCCATCGGTCAACGTTGCCCCAACTGTTTAATCTTGCTGAAGGGAGGCCAAGGGAAAAGCGCTACTGGAGCCATTCCGCTATCCTAGTAAGGGGAGTACAGCCATCATCAGAATTCGTCGCTTCAGTCGCTCTACTCGCTAAGCCAGCCTCGAACTTCTACCTACGCTCTATACATCTGGAGAATACTGGAGACCCAAATGTTCAGCTTGCCCCCATTAAATGATCACAACTTACCCTATCCCGACACGCTCCATCCGATCATTGTTCACTTTGTAATTGCGATGGCGCTGTTTGCCTTTGTTTGTGATGTCATTGCCTACTTTAGCCACAACAGCCGCCTATATGAGGTGAGCTGGTGGAATTTATTTTTTGCCACGCTCTCTATTTTTGTGGCAATTATTTTTGGCCAAATAGAAGCCGGATTGTCGGAACCCTATGATGCGGTAGAACCTGTGCTAAACCTGCACACCATCATTGGCTGGTCACTATCGGCAATTTTGGCGGGGATGACGGCTTGGCGCTTTATCTTGCGATCGCGTGATCCCAACAGTGTACCCATTCCATACCTGGGTGCTGGGGTGCTATTGACTAGCCTGGTCGTGTTCCAGGTATATTTGGGCGATAAATTGGTTTGGGTTTACGGGTTACACTCCGTGCCTGTAGTAGAAGCTATTAGAGATGGAGTGTTGTAATGAACCCTGAGCTGATTGATCAACTGGGATCACAACTGGGCGCAAATGGATTGCCCTACACTATTCCCATCCATCCCAACCTGGTACACATTACCCTGGGTCTGTTTATTATTGGGATCGCGTTTGACTTTGCCGGGGCGTTTTTCCCCTTGGAGCGATCGCTGCTTAAAATGCTGTCGCTCAACGCGGTGCGCTCTAACTTTTTTGATGTCGGCTGGTATAACGTCTTAGCATCGGCAATCGTCACCTTCTTTACCGTCGCCGCCGGGTTCTACGAAATGCTGCTAGCACAACCGTCACCTGGGATCAAAAGCGCTTGGGGGTTAGAAGCGTTGCCAACCATGCTGCTGCATGGTGTAGGCGGTGTCTTGCTCTTGGCCTTGATCGTAGGGATGGCCGTATGGCGAGGGTTTCAGCGCTATGCATGGCGTAAAGATACATCCCGGCAGGTGCAGTGGAGTTACCTATTTGCCGGCGTTGCGGTGCTGGGTGTGATGTTTGTCCACGGGACGCTAGGGGCACACCTTGGAGGTGAGTTTGGCGTCCACGTTACCGCAGACAATCTGCTGCGCTATGGCGAAGACCCCAATCTGCTGCTGAAATAACCCAGGCCATGTTTTTTATGAATGTTAAAGATGAATGTTAAAACCATTTCACTGCTAGTTGTTTTGGTAAGCCTGTCACTGCTGGCAAGCCTGTGGATGGGGCAACAAGCCTACACGTGGCTGCCACCGCAAGCGTCTGCCGAGTCCAAGCTAGTGGACGACCTGTTTAGTTTTCTCGTTGTCCTAGGGTCATTCATCTTCCTGGGGATTACTGGCACCTTGCTATACACCATGCTGACCCAGCAAGTCAGTCGATTTGACCTCAGCGATGGGCCTCCAATTGAAGGCAGCGTCACCCTAGAAGTGGTGTGGACGGTGATCCCCGTGCTGCTGGTATTTTGGATTGCAGGCTACAGCTACCAAGTCTATCAACAGATGGCCGTACGCGGACCAATGGATGTGGTTCACATGCACATGGGGACGCCGTCTGCCTACGCCGCCGCTGCCGAGGCTGAACCGATCGAAGAGATTGACGTGCTGGCCAAACAGTGGTCGTGGGCGTTCCACTATCCCCAGCAAAACGTGACGACTAGCGAACTTCACCTGCCCGTCGATCGGCGGGTGCGGCTATCGATGACCTCAGAAGATGTGATCCACGGCTTCTACATTCCGGCTTTCCGGCTGAAGCAAGACATCTTACCAAAACGCACCATTGAGTTTGAATTTACACCCGTGCGTGAAGGCAAATATCGGCTCGACGATTCGCAATTTAGCGGGACTTACTTCGCCGTGATGCAGGCCGATGTGCTGGTAGAGTCTCCTGAGCACTACAGCCAGTGGTTGACTGCGGTTGCAAAGGGCGATCGCGTCCCAGCCGCCAACTCCGCCTACACCGAATACAATACCCGCCAAGAAAAAGGCATTCGCCCTGGCTGGCCCACGATTAAACCAGCCGCTCCACCACTCGTAAACCAAGGATAAAGGATGATTGAAAGCATCAGCATTGCGCCTGAGCAGTTAAAGCACGAACCTCCTACAGGGTGGCGACGCTATTTTGGTTTTAGCACCGACCATAAGGTGATTGGAATTCAGTATCTGGTCACCTCTTTTGCGTTCTTTTTAATTGGCGGCTTGCTGTCTATGGTGATGCGCGCCGAGCTGATCACCCCAGAGTCAGATCTGCTCGATCGCAGCCTATACAACAGCATGTTTACCATGCACGGCACCATCATGATCTTCCTGTGGATCTTCCCGTCGCTGGTGGGACTGGCCAACTACCTGGTGCCGCTAATGATTGGCGCGCGCGATATGGCCTTCCCGCGCCTCAATGCAGTGGCCTTTTGGCTGGTGCCCGTATTCGGCATTTTGCTCATGGCGAGTTTCTTTTTGCCCGGTGGCACCGCTCAAGCGGGGTGGTGGTCCTATCCACCTGTGAGCACCCAAAACCCAACGGGCAATCTAATTACGGGTGAGGCCGTGTGGATTTTGGCCATAGCCATTTCTGGCGTGTCGTCCATTATGGGCGCAGTCAACTTTGTCACCACCATTGTGCGGATGCGCGCACCGGGAATGACCTATTTTCGGATGCCTGCCTATGTGTGGGCAGTACTCAGCGCTCAGTTAATTCAATTGGCTGCATTACCTGCCCTCACCGCAGGAGCTGTGATGCTGCTGTTTGACGTCGTAGCGGGGACTGCATTTTTCGATCCCGAGCGGGGTGGCAATCCAGTCTTATTCCAGCATTTTTTCTGGTTCTATTCACATCCCGCTGTGTATGTGATGGCGTTACCTGCCTTCGGTATTTTTTCCGAAATTCTGCCGGTCTATGCGCGCAAGCCGCTATTTGGCTATAAGGTGGTGGCGGTTTCTTCGCTGTTGATCTCTGTCGTCAGTGTGTTGGTGTGGGTGCATCACATGTACGCCAGCGGCACGCCGGGTTGGATGCGGATGCTGTTTATGTTTTCGACCATGTTGGTTGCAGTGCCCACAGGCGTGAAAGTATTTGCCTGGGTAGCGACCGTATGGCGAGGCAAGCTGCGGCTAGATACACCCATGCTGTTTTGTTTGGGTGCGATCATGATGTTTGTCTTTGCGGGTATTACAGGCGTGATGCTAGCGTCGGTGCCCGTTGACATTCACGTTAACAATACCTACTTCGTGGTTGGTCATTTCCATTACATCGTGTATGGCACGATCACAATGGCAATGTTCGCCGCTCTATATCACTGGTTCCCCAAAATCACTGGGCGAATGTATTACGAAGGCTTGGGCAAGCTGCACTTTGTCTTAGCCTTTGTCGGCACCAACCTGTGCTTTTTACCCATGCACCTAGCGGGTCTGCATGGCATGGTGCGACGGGTATCGTCGTATGATCCAGAGTTTGCCTTTTCCAATGTGCTAGCCAGCCTAGGTGGGTTTTTATTGGGCATGTCTACCCTGCCGTTTATTTTGAATATGGTGGGTGCCTGGGTGCAGGGCAAACAAGCGCCTGATAATCCCTGGCGGGCGATTGGGTTGGAGTGGATGGTGTCTTCCCCGCCACCTGTCGAAAATTTTGAAGAATTACCGATTGTGGTATCGGGACCCTATGGGTATGGCAAGTCGGAACCTTTGGTATCTAACGAAGCGGCGCTAAAACCGCACTAGTAGTCTGAGGCGGAAGTTTGCCTACCGTTCGTAGTGCAGGCTTCCAGCCTGCGCGGGCAAGATGCCCGCCCTACGGTAGCTAAACTTGCGCCGTCTTCTACTAGTGGTTAGCCTCTTTGGTTAACGCGATTTGATTAGCGCAATTTGATTAGCGCAGTTTGAATATGTGAGCGAGACGCTCACACGTCCCGTCCCGTCCCTTTCCTATTCTCCATTTCTTTGCTTGCCATGGATAGCTCAATCACGTCCGAACCGTCGATCCAGCCCGTTCTCGCAGACGTCGCTCATGACCATGAAACACACGACCATGCCGGCAACAGCATGTTTGGCTTCATCGTGTTTTTGCTATCAGAAAGTGTGATCTTCCTCAGCTTTTTTGCTGGGTACACCATGATTAAACTCACCACTCCTGACTGGCTACCGCCCGGTGTGGAAGGGTTAGAGGTTAGCGCCCCCACGATTAACACCATTGTGCTGGTATCGAGCAGCTTCGTAATTTATTTTGCTGAACGGGCACTGAAACAAAACAAGCTAGTTCAGTTTCGACTGCTGTGGCTGCTCACCATGGCCATGGGTACCTACTTTTTAGTCGGTCAGGTGATCGAGTGGCGTGGTCTTCAGTTTGGTCTGACCACTGGCATCTACGGCGGTCTGTTCTACTTGCTGACCGGGTTCCACGGCCTGCATGTGCTAATTGGCATTTTGCTACAAGGACTTATGTTGGGGCGATCGCTAATTCCCAATAACTATGCGAATGGGCATGTGGGTGTAGACGAAACATCCCTGTTTTGGCACTTTGTCGATGTGATTTGGATTGTCTTATTCTGCTTGATTTATCTGTGGCAGTAACGTCTTCCTCGCACCTGTTCAGTTCAGCAAAACTTCCCACATTTCTGGTTAAGAGTTTCTAGTTAAGAGGAAAACTCAAATGATTATTGATGATGCATACTACGACATAATTATTATTGGGACAGGTGCGGGCGGCGGCACCTTGGCCTATAAGCTGGCAGCCAGCGGCAAGAAGATTCTGATTCTGGAACGGGGCGATTTTATGCCCCTAGAAGACCAAAACCGCAGCAATATCGACATCTTTAAAAAGGAGCGATATCGTGCGCCAGAACAATGGTATGACCTGTCTGGCGAACCGTTTTCGCCCCAGACCAACTACGCCGTTGGTGGCAATACCAAAATTTATGGAGCGGCGCTGCTGAGACTGCGGGAACGAGACTTTGAAGCTGTGACCCATCAAGTCGGCATGTCTCCAGAATGGCCGCTGAAGTACAAGGATTTTGAACCCTACTACACCGAAGCCGAACAGCTCTACAAGGTGCATGGCCACTTGGCCGATGACCCCACCGAGCCACCCCACAGCGCCAAGTATCCCTACCGGGCGATCGCCCACCAACCGCAAGTTGCAGAGATGGTAGAGGCGATCGCCCAACAGGGACTGCATCCCACGTTGATCCCACTCGGGCTAACCTTGCGCACAGATGACCCCACCAATGACTCCGAGGTCAGCAGCATTACGCCAGCGCTAGAGTTTCCGAACGTAACGCTAAAAACCAATGCTAAAGTGCTGTACCTGCATACCAATGCGTCAGGGCACACCGTGAAAGCCGTACAGGCAGAGGTGGATGGCAGGCCCCAGCTATTTTTGGCCGATATTGTGGTGGTGGCCTGCGGTGCCGTCAACTCAGCGGCGCTGCTGTTGCGATCGGCCAACGAAGCGCATCCTACCGGGCTAGCCAATAGTTCTGACCAGGTGGGGCGCAATTTAATGAAACACCTGATCTCATCGGTGGTGCAGCTTAGCCCTCCCAACTCTGGCGATTTTCAGCGCAGCGTCAGCGTCAACGATTTTTATTGGGGCGAACCCGATTTTCCTTACCCCATGGGGCACATTCAAAATACAGGCGGACTGTTTCAAGACGTGATTTTTGCAGAATCGCCCCCAATTTTGTCAGTTTTAGGCAAGTTTATGCCCGGTTTTGGCTTGAAGCAATTGGCGACTCACTCAATTGGCTGGTGGGTGCAAACAGAAGATTTGCCTAGCCCCACCAATCGGGTGCGGCTGGTGGGGGAGAAGCTGTACGTGGAGTACACGCCCAACAATACCGAAGTGCATGAACGCCTCATCTATCGCTGGACAGAGGTGTTGAAAACTGCTGAAAAGTCGATTAAAAGCTCGCTTTGGCAACGCAGCGGTCTCCATCCGCATGGCGAAGTCCCCCTCCAGGTAGTTGCGAACCAGTGCGGCACCTGTCGATTTGGCGAAGACCCTGCTACCTCTGTGCTCAACCTCGACTGTCGCGCTCACGATGTCGATAATCTGTATGTGGTAGACGGCAGTTTCTTTCCATCCAATGCTGGCGTCAGTCCAGCTCTGACGATTATTGCCAATGCGCTGCGTGTGGGCGATCGCCTACTTGAGCGCTTGAAATAACAGAACAGATCAGGATCTGCTAAGGGAGATGGGGCGATCGCTTCAAGTCTTTCCACATCGGTAGGCTGACGATGCTAGCAAGGACACCATCAACCTGTTGCCAGTTCATGCCCAGTTCCAACAACGTTGTAGCGATCGCAGATCCTGAGAGTGCCCCAACGCCATAGAAGCCATGCAGCAACCCAATCAAATGGGCACTGCGTGGATCTTGGACAATATAGATATTTACACTGGCAGCAAGTAGTCCATAGTGGCACCTTATGTAAGCGTATTTAGAATCCCCAAAGGATAGTAAGTATCCTTACCAAACAGCTAGAACCAACAGACTGAAACGTTAGATTCTAATGCTTGCAAGCAAAGAACAGAATCCTCATCGATTGGATCTTCGAGAATCCGCAAAGTGTCGGGATTCCGCCCGTATCGCGTTACAGGAACTTCATCTATTGCTGGTTGTTCAGACAACCCGAAGACCCAATTGATATTGGTTTTGGTGCCATCCGCCCAAGTAAGCTCAGTGGAGGTATCGAATTCCTGAACTCTGCAAACCTCGCGGCGTTCCTGTACTGCCCCTCTAAAGCGGTAGCAGATTCCATCACGAGTAACGGACATTGCTTGAACGGGCAGTGATATTAGAAACACTGCTGCACTAACAGTAACCGCAATTAATCTCATGCTTTGATGGCTCCTCTTGAAAAGTTCATTCCTTACCCATTCTTCCTTAAAGATACTTAGGAGCCGTAGGCTTTACTAAAAAAACATTGCTAATTTGCTGAAATCTCGTTCTTCAACCAGCAAGGTTTAAGAATTTCTCTCTTTCAGGTTTTTACAGTGCGATCGCCACCAACTTGCGGAAGATTGGATATGTCGGAATTAACGCTGATAGCGATCAGTCCCACAGCGTTGACAAGATGAATTAGAGGTTGGGTTTAGTCAGACGACCAGTAAGAGATAGGTATCCCAGGAAGTATTGCGAGGACGGTCGCGCAGAGGTACTGGAGTTCCGAGCCGTAGCTTGAAGGGTGCTTTCGGGGTGCGATCGCCCCCAGGATTGACGTTGGGTGCTTTGTGCTTTTCTGTCAGAGTAACAAGTTCCAAACGATGTGCTAGGGTGGGCGAAAGGGTGAGTACAATAGCAGTATTGGTTGGAGTTGAGTGGTTTGGAGCGGTGTGGTGTGGGCGATTCTTCTCACTCAAGGACGAATAGAGGCGTTGTATTTGCTCTCTAGACAGCTGTAGGCTTTGTTGGGTTAACGATACACCCACTCAGCCAGAGCGCAAAAGCTCGAATCAAGTGAAAGCCGATTGAGAAACTGCCAATTGACAGGTTGAGGCCAACCTTCATCAGCGAACTTCAGCGAACTTCAGCCAGTGAAGTTCTTAGACGAGTAGACAGCTAGGTTATGTCTCCGTTGGAATGGGGCTGAGATTGCTGCATGAGTAATGCTTCTACTTGAGGTGAAAGACTAATTCTTCCCGATCGCAAATGCAAATCTCGCTGGGGAAAGGGAATTTCGATCTGACGTTCTTGTAAAAGTTCAAAAATGCTGAAATATAAATCACTCTTCAGAATGAACTGACGACTAGGTTTGGTTGTCCACACTAATAAATCAAAGTTGAGCGCACTATCGCCAAAGCCTGTAAAAAAGACTTGCGGTGGGGGATTTTGAAGCACTTCAGCATGGCTTTGGGCAGCTTCTAAAAGGTCAGTACGGATGGCTTGAGGATCAGTGCTATAGGCAACACCAACGGGCAAATGTATCCGAGACAATGGATTATGATGGTTCCAGTTGATAACTTCTTCTGATAAGAAGCGAGAGTTGGGCACAATGACCGATACCTGATCGAGGGTGCGAATTTCGGTGCTACGTCCACCGATTCGCTCAACCGTGCCTTTCGAGTTACCAACTTCGACAAAATCTCCAATCTGGATTGGGCGTTCCAGCATTAATACCAAACCGCTGCCAAAGTTTTTGGCGATATCTTGAAATCCAAAGCCGATACCCACGCCTAAGGCACTGGCTAAAATTGTGCGCGAACTGATATCTAGCCCCCAAATTTGCAGGATAATCAGTGTGCCAATGCTGATTAAGCTGTATTTAGTCAGCATGGCCACCATCTCTTGTCCACCTCGGCTTAACCCAGCCAAGTGGAGGATTCGCGATCGCAATAGGTTTGTGATCGTGCCAGCAAAAGCAATAAGTCCGGCTAAGACTCCAGCTAGCAGCAATAGGTTTGTAATTGAATAAGCATTTCTTCCGAGGGTAATAATCGGGGAAGTGAAGCTAGTGGTCAAAATATCAGCCACCCGATAGCTCCAAGAGCGGGTCACTGGAAACAGATTAGCGATGTAGAGGGCCGCGATGATCCAAAGTCCAAGACGGGCAATCACCAGCAACAGTTGCAGCAACCCTTCCAGTGGACGAGAAGAGGAATTTGGCATTTCTGTTACAGTAGATAGCCGCTGGCGGAGCGATCGCAAGCCGCGCTGTTTGATTTTGCCGAGCAGCCAGTGTAAACAAGCAACTACCAGCACAATTACACCTACCAGCAGCAGCATTTGTTGAACATAGGCTGGGCTGCGCTCTGCTTGCGCTTGCTGAACGGCATTCTGAATCCGCTGTGCCCAGAGAGGCGCTTGTTCATCTGGTGTGCTTCCCGGCATCGCATCTTGCTGGGTGACAGTGCGCAAATAGCGATCGTTCAGAAGCAGCGTGGGTGACTGATTGCGCTCTTCAACCCTGACGTTTACCGGACTAGCAGCGTTCACCGCTTCTTCTAGCTGTAGAGTGATAAGATTGGCTCGCTCTTCGGCACTGTATTGATCAGAACTGCTGACTTGAAACAAAGACCGCCCATTCAGAGCAACTGCGGATTGAACTGCGGATTGAGAAGATTGAGCGATCGCTGGAGGTAGCCATAAGCACAGAATGAGTAGGAGCGGAATTGTCATCCTGCTTGCTGTTCTGATCAACCGCTGTGAAAACATCATTCGCATTGCCGTCATTGAGGAGTAATCTTCTCCAGATTATCAACTCCATCAGCTTTTGAAGGGCTAATTGCCACGGGCTAAGTTTTTGCTTCCTTCAGTCCATTGTCCAGATTTGTGATCCTGACATCAAAAACTGGCGTTTCTACTAACTGAACGGTGGTTGACGCAAAGGCGACGCGCCCATCTGTTGCAAGAAATTCATCCAGTGTGCGAGTGAACAACTGATCTTTTTTAATTCGCCTTGCTTTGTAATCCACCACATAGCGCAATGTAAATTCTATCCAGTTATCGTTGATCACGAGCGTCACAAGCGGCTCAATTCTGGCATCCTCAATTAAGTATTTGCGCACTAGATATTTCCACTCAGATTTAGCTTGAGGAACATATTCTCCAACAACTTCATCGGCGACCTGTTGCAGAATTTGTCTCGCTAAGCGATGGTCGCTGCCATATTTGACAGGGATGGTAATTTCATCCCAGACGAACGCAAAATCTGCCGAGTAATTAAAGACGGGTTCTTTGAATACAAAGCTATTTGCAATCCGCACAATCCGCCCATTGTACTGATCTGCCTTGACCCAAGCACCAATTTCCATCACCGTCGTTCGCAAAATGCTGATGTCAATCACATCACCTATT
>CASBQX010000321.1 GCA_949127925.1 Synechococcales cyanobacterium PMM_0002 | reverse complement strand
TGCAAGCTCCAGTCAAACTCGGCATTGCTCTCAGCCGTGTGGCTACCGTTTTGCTTAAACGGCCCGTATAGATACAAAATTCCACCTGTCGGCAAAATTCGCTGCGCCCCGGCCATCAGTCCCAAGCAAGCGGCCCATGGCGCAATGTGGATCATATTAATGTTGGCGATCGCCCGAATCGGCTGCTGCTTTAAATTCAACCCTCGCAATGTGTTTGGTAACGGCGGTGGCTCCACTGGCCAAGGGCGATCGCATACATCTAGCTGAACTGGGGGATACAAATTGGCCGCTGGATAGTCAGTTTGCCATGCGGATATGCTGGCGATCGCCGCCGGATTTGGATCAGACGGAAGCCACTGACGCGGAGTCAGCCGAGGTGCGAAAAAAATCGCGTGTTCTCCCGTGCCGCTAGAGAGTTCAAGTACAGTGCCCGTGGGCGGCAGCACGTCTAACAATACCGACAAAATGGCGTCTCGGTTGCGCTGGGTAGCAGGCGCATATTGGCGATCGTCGGAGGTGTAAGTCATACAGACATCGTTAATCTACGATAGTAAGGAATGAGAATTAAATAACTCCGCCATTCTTCTGTAGGGGCGAACGGCCGTTCGCCCCTACCAGCAATCAAATTTCCGATTTTATTAAATCCATAATCCTAAGCCGCCTCAGCCCTATCTGGCCTCAACAGCGGGAATCCCAACGCTTCTCGCTGCTTCAAATAAAGCTGCGCTATCTGCCGTGCCAAATTGCGAATTCTGAGGATATAACGAGTGCGCTCGGTCACAGAAATGGCACCTCGTGCATCCAACAAATTGAAGGTATGGGAGCACTTCAATACGTTGTCGTAAGCAGGCAGCACTAAACTTTTTTCGATCAGGCGCTCCACTTCCTTCTCGAACAGTCCAAATAAGGTAAAGAGCAACTCTGGATCAGACGCTTCAAAATTATAGGTAGAATTTTCGATTTCACCCTGGAGAAACACATCCCCGTAGGTCAGCTCATCGTTCCAGTGAATGTCGAAAATGGAGTTGACGTTCTGGAGATACATGGTCAGTCGCTCCAAGCCGTAGGTAATTTCGACCGAGACAGGTTTGCAGTCAATGCCGCCACATTGCTGAAAGTAGGTGAACTGCGTTACTTCCATCCCGTCTAGCCACACTTCCCAGCCGACGCCCCAGGCTCCGACCGCTGCATCTTCCCAGTTGTCTTCCACAAAGCGGATGTCGTGATCCTCGGGCTTAATGCCCAACGCCCGCAGAGAATCCAGGTAACTATCTAAAATATTGTTAGGCGACGGCTTGATCAGTACTTGGTATTGATAATAGTGCTGCACGCGGTTGGGGTTTTCGCCATAGCGACCATCTGCCGGACGCCGACACGGTTCTGCATAGGCAACCGACCATGGTTCTGGCCCAATCGCCCGCAAAAACGTGTGAGGACTCTTCGTTCCCGCCCCCTTTTCGGTGTCATAGGGCTGCACGATAATGCACCCACGATCTCCCCAAAACTGATGCAATGTCGCTATCACCGATTGGAAATTCACGAAACCCTACCTTTATATCGACCTACTCGCTAATCATTCTCGCTTAGATTGGGGATGCAGGATACCAAATCCTTTCGATGGTCTGAGCTACATGCTCTGTCTCTTGGCGGCTTTCCCCATGCCTGAACAGCACGGTCACATGACCCAATTTTCGCCCAACGCGAGATTGCGTTTTGCCATACCAATAGATATGGGCATTAGGAATTGCGGCTAGCCGCTGCCGCTGTTCGGCATAGTTCAGCTCAGAGTTCTCAAATCCAAGTAGATTCACCATCACTACTCCAGTACAGGTCATGGCCACACTTCCTAGTGGCAGGCCACAAACCGCTCGCAAGTGCTGCTCAAATTGAGATGTGGCACAGGCATCCAGGGTGTAGTGCCCGGAATTATGGACACGTGGTGCGATCTCATTTACCAATACTTTTCCATCGCCAGTCAGGAATAGTTCAATCCCTAACACTCCAACATAGTTGAGCTGCGTCAGTAAGGTATGGGCGATCGCCTCCACCTGCTCCCGCGCACCCTGCTCCCGCACACCCTGCTCCAGCGCAGACGTAAGATAAACTCGTCGACACACCTGATTTTCTTGCTCAGATTCGACAACTGGGTAAATTGCGATTTCTCCAGAAGGCGATCGCGCCGCCATTACGGCCAGTTCTCGCTCAAAGGGTACAAATTCTTCTAGTAGCCAGTTCTGTTCAGCTTTCTGTAAGACTGCGGTAAACTCTGCCACATCTTTACAGATAAACGTGCCGTAGCCGTCATAGCCATGTCGCCGTGCTTTGAGCACCACAGGAAAGCCAAAGGGATTTAGATCTCCCCATTGATCTGGGTTAACGGTAGCGGGATCGATCGCCAAAAACTGGGGTGTTGGAACTCCAATTTTCTGGTAGTACGTGCGCTGCTCAAACTTATCAATGATGGGAGCGATCGCTTCCATCGTAGGGTAAAACTGCACCCCTTGTGCCGCTAATTGGCTTAGTGCCTCCAGATCGACAAACTCATTCTCAAAGGTGATGACGTCGCACTGTTGAGCCAGTTCTTGGGTGGCAATCGCATCCGTAACTGATGCAAAAATCGTGTGGGAGGCGATCGAAACCGCCGGATCAGTTGCACTCGGCGTTTGCACAATTAACTCAATCCCGAGTTTTTGTGCCGCTTCGCCCATCATCCAGGCAAGCTGCCCCCCACCAATCACCCCAACTCGTTTAAACATTGAAAGCCCTAAATTACAACAGTCCGGACAGTTTTAAATCGCCAACGACAGAGTGCGGGTTTCAGCCTCCTCGCTGAGGTCAAATGCTAATGGTAGAATGAGGGTTTAAGCCTCTATCTCAAAAACTGTCCGGAGTATTGAAATTAAAGACATTTATATAAAGATAATTGCCAATTAAATTTCTTGAATTTTTGAGAGTTAGAAGCAACGTCCCCGTTCTCAACAATTTATCAGAAGTCTAGATTCTATTAATCTCTACAGCTTAATGAATAGCGTGTGTCTATCCCGGTTTTAGAATTCACGCCGTTGGCCAGCTTGCAAAGTTCTCGAATCTGCGCCCGATCCAAGATCGCATCGGTGAAATCTGTTCCTGTAATATTCACATCTCTAAACGTCGATCGCAACAAAATACTCTCAGTCAAATTGGCATCACTCAGATCTGCGCCCTTAAAATTCACTTGATCTAACATGGCATTGCTCAAATCTGCACCATGAAGTGTTGCGTCGGTCAGCACCGAAGCGCTAAACACAGCTCCTCGAACCTTTGCATTGCTAAAGTTGGACTGGTCTAAATTAGCGTTAGAAAACTCGGCCGAACCCAGCGTTTGCCCCGAAAAGTCATGTCTCCGCAGTTCAGCGTTGCTGTAAGACGGAGGTGGAGCATATTTTGCCGCTTGCGCAAAAGCAGGAACGTCCCACTTCCACAGCACTAAGGCACAGACGAAAGCAATTATAATTCGCCACTTCATAATCAAAATTTGACAGGACTAGAGCTAAACCTCGTCTAACTTGAAACCTGGAGTTTTCCCTCACCCTAAATCCCTCTCCCCAGGGAGAGGGACTTTGAAAGCTTTTCCGGCTCCCCTCGCCCTTTGGGAGAGGGGCTGGGGGTG
>CASBQX010000320.1 GCA_949127925.1 Synechococcales cyanobacterium PMM_0002 | reverse complement strand
GCGGCTGACCCCCAGCTGTTACGGCAGATGGCGGCTAATTGGGAATGATAGCATTCTCTAGCCACCCTGCTTTCCTATGGAAACGGGGTGGCTAGGTTTTTGGGGTTTCCTTCCATACCCAAATGCAGGAGAACCCCGATGTTTAAACTAGTGAATGATGTGACGGCGCGCAGTTTTTTGATTCATGGCTGCGATCGCGACCCCATAGACAGACCGCTGCCGTTAATTTTGCCGCTCTACTGCAACCCGCTGGCTCCCGGCCAAGAGCAGATGCGAGTCTTGCTGATTAGCAGCCCCAACTGGGTGCGCGAAACCATCCACGACCTGCACGCCCGTGGGTTTGCCAACGCCAACGATTGGAGCAGCCTGCTCCCCGGTGCCAATCCGGGTGAGGCGGTCAGCATTTTGACCCGGCGGCGACAGCGGCAATAGGCAGCTTTAGATCGAACGGGAGCGATCGCCTCCATGGGTGGGCTAGTCATAGCATCGAGCCTGTCCCTCTACAATAAAAAAGATTAGGATTGCCTAATCTTCATCCTTTGCCCAATGCTGCTATGACTGTCTCCCACATTTCTACCCCCGACCTCACCGATCTCGCCCAACACACACGAATAGCGGCGCGATCGCTGGCTGCCCTGCCGACCGCCGACCGCAACCGGGCGATCGCCTCCATTGCCCAAGCGTTAGAGGCAGCGGCTCCGCAGATTTTGGCCGCGAATGCAGCAGACTGTGAAGCGGCGATCGCGGCGGGGTTGGCAAAACCGCTATATGAGCGGCTGAAGCTAGATGCGACGAAATTGGCTGGCGTCATTGCGGGCGTGCGCGATGTGGAACGGTTGCCCGATCCGGTGGGGACGGTGCAAATTCATCGCGAGCTAGACCAGGGGCTAGTGATGACGCGGATTACCTGTCCGTTGGGCGTGTTGGGGGTAATTTTTGAGTCGCGTCCCGATGCGCTGGTGCAAATTGCGTCGCTGGCGGTGAAGTCGGGCAATGGGGTCATTTTGAAGGGCGGGCGGGAGGCAGTGCGCTCGTGTGAGGCGCTAACGCAGGCGATCCATCAGGGGCTAGAGGCGGCAGGCATAGACCTAGCGGTGGTGCAGCTGCTAACCACGCGGGAAGAAACGGTGGCGCTGCTGCAATTAGATCAGTACGTGGATTTAATTATTCCGCGTGGCTCTAATGCGTTTGTGCGGTTTGTGCAGCAAAATACAACGATTCCAGTGCTGGGTCATGCCGATGGCATTTGCCATTTATATGTAGATCGGGCGGCAGATGTGGAACAGGCGGTGGCGATCGCCGTCGATGCCAAGACCAACTATCCATCGGCCTGCAATGCGATTGAAACGCTGCTGGTGCATGAGGCGATCGCTCCCCAATTTCTGCAACAGGCCATCCCGGCATTACAGGCACAGCGAGTAGAATTGCGCACAGATGCACGGACTTGTGCGATCGCCGCCGCGCAGGGGGTAACGCTGGCGACTGCAACAGCGGCAGATTGGGCGACAGAATATAGTGATTTGATTTTGGCAGTGAAGCTAGTGGACTCAGTGGAGGAGGCGATCGCCCACATCAACACCTATGGGTCGCGCCATACGGAGGCGATCGTTACCGCAGATGCCCAAACGGCCAAAACATTTATGGCACAGGTAGATGCCGCCGGAGTCTTCCACAACTGTTCCACTCGCTTTTCCGACGGATTTCGCTATGGCTTTGGCGCAGAAGTGGGCATCAGCACCCAAAAAATGCCGCCGCGTGGCCCGGTTGGGCTAGAAGGATTGGTTACCTATCAGTATCAAGTGGTAGGTCAAGGGCATATCGCTGCCACCTATTCGGGTGATCAAGCCAAAGCGTTTACGCATCGAGATCTGTAATACGATTTGGCAATTCCCCGTTTATGGCGTTTCTCACGTTATCTGCTGATGCACCTTCCCAATGAACCGCCTGCATGGCAGGTCAAAGCAACCGATACCTACATCACCTTGCGCCATGAAAATCAGGTCGTGGGGATGATCAAACCCGATATTGCAGCTCGCATTGTGGCACTACTCAACGATGAAGAACGCCTTAAAAAAGCGCTGCAATTGGCCTGTTATGACCTAATGATTCGCTCGGGTGGCGGCGGCGCTAGGGAAGTCGATTATCTGTGCACGAAGTACCTAACGCAGGCTGGTCGGCCAACCTCGGGTACGGGGGCGATCGCCCTCTGGCTGAAGCAACGCCAAACCGACTTGGACATTACAGATCAAGAATTTGAACGGTTTTGCGATTCATATCGCTTACTCCCAATCAAGCTGCAAGGGATCTATGAAGGGCGAGAAATTGATAGTTCGATGTTGACGCCGCTGTCACGAGTGCTGGGCTGCTCGGTTGAGGAGATTCTACAAGTCTTGGAAGGGTAAGTTAGCATGACCGATAATATTCACGCCGACTGCATTCACCTAGAGGGCATCCGTGCCTACGGTTATACAGGATTTTTGACTGAAGAGCAGACCCTCGGCCAGTGGTATGAAGTAGAGCTGAAGCTCTGGTTAGATTTGTCGCGACCATGCCAAAATGACTGCTTAGACGATACGTACGACTATTCGAGCGACATCAGGGCGATTCTACAGTTGATTCAAACAGCCAAGTTTAAGCTGATTGAACGGTTGGCAGGGGCGATCGCCGACATTATTCTCGCCTCTGGCAAAGTAGAACAGGTCTATGTGCGGCTGATCAAAGTCAACCCCCCAATCCCAGACTTTACGGGCACCGTCTCAATCGAAATCACCCGCACGGCGTAGGGGCATGGCATG
>CASBQX010000319.1 GCA_949127925.1 Synechococcales cyanobacterium PMM_0002 | reverse complement strand
TCACAAAGGCATCATCGCCCACCAAGCGAATCGTTTTGCCCAAGCGCTGGGTCAGCCGTTGCCAGCCCGCCCAGTCTTGCTCACCTAGCCCGTCTTCTAGCGACACAATGGGGAACTGCTCCACCCAGCTCGCCCACAGGTCGATCATGTCATCGCTGGTCTTAGTACTCTGATCCGATTTGTTGAAAAAGTAGGTGCCGTCCTTTTGATACAGCTCGCTGGTGGCCGGGTCGAGGGCGATCGCCATCTCATCACCCGCCTTTAAACCGACTTGGGCGATCGCCTCCAAAATCACCTCAATCGCTTCGATATTCGCCTTCAAGTTAGGGGCAAACCCACCTTCGTCGCCAATCCCTGTGGCATAGCCCTTTTGCTTCAGAATGGACTTGAGCGCGTGATAGGTTTCTGCACCCATTTCCAGCGCAGCTTTATAGGTCGGCGCACCTACCGGGGCAATCATAAATTCTTGAAAGTCTACGCTGTTGTCGGCATGGGCACCGCCGTTGAGCACGTTGAAACAGGGCACGGGCAACAGCACTGCTGCATCGCCGCCTAAATAGTAGTAGAGCGGCTGCTGGGCAGAGGCGGCTGCCGCACGCGCGATCGCCATCGACACGCCCAAAATTGCGTTGGCACCCAGGGTGCTCTTGTACTCCGTGCCATCTAGCGCCAGCATTTTGTGATCGATCCCCGCCTGGTCAGCGGCATCGGCTCCCTTCAGCGCTGTTGCGATCGCCCCTTTGACGTTGGCTACAGCTTTGAGCACACCTTTGCCGCCATAGCGACTTTTATCGCCATCGCGCAGTTCTAGGGCTTCCCGGATGCCCGTCGATGCCCCCGATGGCACAGCGGCGCGCCCCTTGCTGCCATCTTCTAACACCACGTCAACTTCAACGGTTGGGTTGCCCCGAGAGTCGAGAATCTCCCGAGCGTGGATGGATGCGATCGCCACCATAGAATTTAGTCCCCTTGTGCAAATGATGTACTGAGTGCGTTAAACCAGAAGCATCTTCCCATCATTCGGATGGTTTCGACTGTTTTAGGCTGGATCTCTCAAAAAAAATAACGGCGCTATGGCACTGGGGGACATACCTCGTGAACGGGACGGGAGGCAGAGCCTCTAAATTGGCATGACAAGGCAGAGCCTTGTCACGAGAATGCCTTGTCACGAGAATACAAGGCTTTGCCTTGTTATGAGGATAGACGCAAGCCTTAGGGGATAACGTTACTACTTCGAGCCACGGTTTGATGCAGCCCTGCCGCGTTCCGGTCGAGACTCTCGGCGGTTTCGGCCAGCTGTTGCAGCTTGATGGCGTAGTCTTCGGCCTGTCGTTTGTAGCCCACCTTGCGCTCTAGTGCCGCCCTCGCTACGGGTTCTTTGTTTTGTTTTAAGGCCAGTTGAGCTACCTGATGCCAGGTGTGGGCGTCTTTTTGCGCTTGATTGTACTGAGTTTGCAGCTGTGCCTGGGCGATCGCCACATGAGTCAGCGCCTGGTCAAACAGCTGCATGGCCTCAACTGGGTTTCCCGATTGGGCCGCTTCTTCGATCAAGCGGCGAGAGCTGCCCAGATTGGCTAGCCTCACGTCTAATCCATACTCTGCCAGTTGGCGCGATTCATTTCTACCCGTTTTGCACCAGGTTGCAAAATGCTCACAGTTGTTGGACAGCAAGTTGTACTGCTGTTCCCCCAAACGGCTGGCTGCTCGTTCAACCACCACATCGGCAATAAAACTAACGGAGTACTGCTTAGTGTAGACAGGATTGCCCCACGCAAATGTCGTGGACGATGTGCGGCTGACCGTCGGGGTGGCGCTGGCTTTGCTGTAGTGAATGACCGTGCCGTCACCACAGTCGATGCCGTGATGCTCATAGACGCCTTCCATGTTTAATAGGGGGCGCATGACGTAAATTTGATCGCCTCGGGACATGGGGGTAGGAAGTCGGGGGGAATAGGAGAAGAAACGGGGTTAGCGATAGGCGCTGCGGAGGCTCTGCACCAAAATGATCAAAGAGGCGATCGCCATTAGCCCCCCCCAAAACCAGTAGGGTAGCAGCAGGTTTTGGGCAATTTGGCCAGAATCGGACAGCATGGCTTGACCGCCAATCACGGCTTGGCGAGTAAACAGGTAGTCCATTTGGTGGTAGGTACTGACGCAAGCCTGTACGCCGAGCAGCTGCACGGCAAATATTTGCATCCAGCGGGGGGCATAGAGGGCTACGGCCAATACCAGAATGCCCAGCAGGGGAATAGCGACTAGGCCAAACAGCGATCGCACCCAAATCAGCGTTGACAAAATTAGTGCTCCACCCAGCAGCAATAGGGCTAGCTGCGTGGTGCGCCAGCGGCGAGAGGCCAAAATGATCAAGCCGCCAGCAATGGGGGGTGCCATGGGACCTGCCGCCGCTACGATCGCCCGACCAATGGGTCCTAAAAACAAGTTACCGCTATGAATTGCAAACCCAGAGCCGCTCGGGAAAATTTGGAGCTGTTGAAAATTGCCGCCTAGCAGCAAGGCCGCCAACCCATGTCCCATTTCATGAAACCAAGTGGCCAAAATGCTGAAGGGATAAAGCAGATAGTTGCCAATGGGCAACTGCCAAATCAAACTGGTGGCGATCGCCGCCGCTACTAGCCACACCAGACTGACTCGTTCGGTCTTTTCAGAGAGGCGATCGCTTAATAGCTCATCGTCAACATTCCACAAATCACTCATGGGTAACGCCACCAAGCGCGTCTGTTATGACTCAACATGACTCAACTTTAGCGGGTAAATGCTGGAGTTGGCAGACCCACAGGCAGGAGGGGGGAGTTTTGAGCTGGCTGTCCAACTCAAAACTCAAAACTGATTTAATTCCCATTCCTTAGCTTTCTCATGGGAAGCCCCGCGATCTATCCGCTTCGGATGAGCGTCGGGATGAGAGCAGGGCAAGTCCGAAACATTTGCTGACCCATGCCGGAGGCGAGGGAGGTAGGGAGTTGAGGCATTGCCACACTAGACTTCGCATCCATCCAAAGTTTCACTTTAACTACTTTATCGCAGTTACCAAAGCGCGTTGAAGTAAGGGACTGTTGAAAGCAGTCAAGGTCAGAATTTATCCGACAGATTCGCAGCAAGCCCATCTAGCTCAAGCTTTTGGGAATGTTCGCTGGGTTTGGAATCAGTCTCTTGCGGTCATGTCATTGACCTATAAAGAGACTGGTAAAGGACTATCTGCTCTTGATATGAAGAAGCAAATACCGATTTGGAAGGTTGAAAATGAATGGCTCAAAGAATGCTATTCCCAGTGCCTTCAACAATCAGTATTGAATCTGTCTCAGGCGTTCATCAACTTTTTCGATGGCCTTGCTGGACATCCCACATTCAAGAATCGCCACGGTAGGCAGTCAATTCAATATCCTCAGAATTTGATACTCTCCAGCCCTAAAGGGACGGGGATTCTTGAACAGCCCAAATACGGACTTTCAAAGGCGCAATCAAAGCGCCCCTACTGACTCCATCGAGATTGAACCCCAATTTCGCCGCTACTTTTCTAAGGATGTTTGCAGCACCATTGCAATCTGCATTGATGCGAAAACCATCTGCTGAACGATACAAACCACGTTTAACCCGCTTGCCAGATTCTTTCCACCCTTCGGGTTTTGCGCCGAACGTAGGTAGTTCATCAGAATCTAGAAAACTTGCCTTGCTGGTATAGCTCTCTTCTGTCTCAACAAACCTTAGACCGTGCTGCTCACACAGTTGAGCGATGCGGTCTTTTAGTCTGGCTGTGGGAATTTGGACAAACTTTTGATTAGTCTTTGAACCCAGATTAATCTCTTGCCGCTGCCCTTTGTTCCAACCAAAAACAACCGT
>CASBQX010000318.1 GCA_949127925.1 Synechococcales cyanobacterium PMM_0002 | reverse complement strand
CAATGGAATTATTGTGCCCAAAGATGAAGGCGTATTTTTTGCTAAGCGCAATTACTTTGTCCAACTGCCTGAGCTAACCGAAAAAAAGCTGCTTGAGCTAGTGATCGCCACCTTTACAATAGATGTTGCGACCAGCTTTGGCTTTTCGATCATGCGCCATCCTCATGCTCTTACGTTTGACTATGACTACCTGTTCAATTCAGATTCAGAGATGATCTTTGATTTGAGTATGGTCGAATGATTTGTCCTTACGGCTTGTATAGCAATTATCGATCTGGTGCGGTATAGATCGGAGGGCGAACTGCCGTATCGCCCCTACTCTGATGCACTTCACTAGCATACGAACCGCTATATGCTCATGGCCTGTAGCTCGTTTCGCGTAGGGCGGCAATGATTTGAGTGTTTGCTTTGGGAAATGGAAATTGATCAATTTCGTCTAGGCTAACCCAGCGCACTTCGTCGCATTCTAACGGCTGAGGTTCGCCGCCAAGATGCCGGCAGTGGTGCACATTCAGGGTGACGCGGAAGTGAGAATAGGCATGGTCGATTGTGATTAGGCGATCGCCCACTTCCACTTCAATCCCCAATTCTTCCTGAATTTCGCGTTGAATGCAGGCTTCGATCGTTTCACCTGGCTCTACCTTCCCACCAGGAAACTCCCACAGCCCGCCCAGTAGACCTTCCTGCCGCCGTCGGTCAATCAAAATCCGGCCATCTTCATGCCAAATCACGGCAACTCCGATCATTTTATGGGGCAGAGGCGATCGCTGTTCTGACAGGGGCAAGTCGTTTTGCATGGTGAGTCGATGTGCTTCGCAGTAGCGGTTCCAAGGGCAGACTGGGCAGGTGGGGCGTTTGGGTATGCAGACTGTGGCTCCCAAGTCCATCAGAGCCTGGTTAAAATTACGCGGCTGCTGCCAATCTAAAATTGTTTCAGATAGCGCCCACAGAGTCTTCAACGCTCGATTGGGAGGCACCCGCAGGGCCATTAGCCGAGCCAGCACCCGCTTTACATTACCATCCAAAATGGGCACAGGTTGGTCAAATGCTGCACTCAAAATTCCTCCAGCCGTCGTCCGTCCAATGCCGGGTAGGGTGAGGGCGATCGCCAATGTGTCAGGGAAGGTGCTGTGATGGTGTTCTACGATAATTTGTGCTGCCCGGTGCAGGTTGCGGGCGCGGGCATAGTAGCCCAAGCCTTCCCAGGCTTTTAGCACCTGCTCTTGGCGAGCAGACGCAAGGGGGGCGATCGCCGGAAACTGCTCTAGCCAACGTTCATAGTAAGGAATAACTGTCTTAACTTGGGTTTGTTGCAGCATCACTTCCGAGATCCAAATGCGATAGGGATCTCGACTCTGCCGCCACGGTAAATCACGCCCCTGCTGCCCATACCAATCCAACAGACTTTGTCGCAGATTTTGCTTTAGCGGCTCAACAATAAAACTCGGCAGGTCAGTTGGCTGATCTGCCGAGATTAGGGAGTTAGGGAGCAGAGAACCTGCCGTCAGATAGGCAGCAAGACTATCTGAAGTATCTTTAAGCGAAGCCACATCCGGTAAAAATCCGATAAAAATCCTAAGGTCGCTGTGGATCAAACGCTGTGGATTTGTGCCCAGCTAAGGGAGCCGTCCTGGATTAACATCACCCAGTCAGACCTCGCCAAGTCAGGATGACCCAAGAAAACTACTCAGCGTCAGACGTCATATCACCTGGCAGTGACCGTTCAAACGTCATTCGCTGTTCAGCGTTTCTTAGGAAATAGCCACTCATCATCGCTGACGCCATCAGCCGCCCCAAGTGCTCTCTGCTGGTCGTAATCGAGACATCAAAGTGTTCCGAGGGCAGTGCCCCCAACAGGCCAATGATATTTCGTTCCATCACTTGAAACACTTCAGACGTACCAGGCTTGGAGAGCTGCGCCACGGTTTCTGAATTCATCGACTGGACGTATTGCCATAATACGTTGCCCGACTCGCCACCCTCAAAGAGTTCTGAAACTTTATTGGACGCATTGTTCACGGTAAGGACCTCTTAGACCGTTTTTTATTACTTAACAATCTAACAATCTCTTGCAGATTCTGAAGGTGGGCGGAACCGAACCTTTATGGGGGGGATTGCGCGATCTGGGCACGATCTGAGCGCAATCTGAGACCTGGGGTGCCAGCGCTTGATCCCTCCGTTGATTGCTTGACCGCAATACAATCAATCTCAACGCGCACATCTTTGGGCAAGCGGGAAACCTCAACGCAAGCTCGGGCGGGGGCGATCGCCTCATCGAATGCACCCGTGTAGACCGCATTCATGGTGGCAAAATCATTCATATCGGCTAAAAATACGGTGGTTTTGACCACGTCATTAAAACTTACTCCTGCGGCTTGCAGAATAGCGTCTAGATTGGCCAGCACCTGTTTGGTTTGAGCCGCTACATCATCTCCCCCGACGATCGTTCCAGTTTTGGGATCGAGGGGAATCTGTCCAGCTACAAAAACAAATTGGCCACTGGCGGCGATCGCTTGACTGTAGGGACCTACGGGTGCGGGAGCCTGATCGGTTTGGATAACGGTTCGCATATTTCTCTCTGGTATTTGTTCTCTGATATTTGTCTCTATTCCGGTTAACTTAGCTTTGGACGCAGCCCATGATCGCGGTAATACCGATAATCCCTCAAGATGCGATCGTGGTCAAAACAAAGGTTGCTAGGAAGGTCCCAGATTTCAAAGATTTGTAAGTTTTTGGCATCATCTCCCGCCGTGGGTTGGCCCTTGGCAGTTGCTAAAAACACGACGCTAAGCGTATGAGTGCGGGGATCGCGAGCGGGGTCTGAATACACTTGAAACTGTTCTACTAACTTCACGCGTAATCCCGTTTCTTCTTCTGCCTCGCGCTGCGCCGCCACTTCCACCGACTCACCATAATCGACAAACCCACCGGGCAAAGCCCAGCCGAACGGCGGATTGACCCGTTCAATCAGCACAATAGGTCGGTAAGGTCGATCCAGAAGCTCAATAATGATATCTACTGTAGGAATTGGATTTTGATACGTCACAACACTCACATCCGCCCTTTTAAAAGTTGGCGCACAGTTTTTAGCAGCTCAGGTGGATGAAATGGCTTAGTAATATAGGCATCTGCGCCCTGTTTCATGCCCCAATAGCGATCAAATTCTTCACTCTTGGTAGAGCAAATTAGCACTGGGATTTTCTGAGTGCTAGGCTCATTTTTGATCCAGCGACAAAGCTCGTAACCATTCATCTCTGGCATAATCAGATCGGTGATCACCAGGTCTGGAGCGCTTGCCTGAATATATTCCTTCGCCTCCAGCCCATTGATCGCGGCAACGACCTGCATCCCGTTTTCTTCCAGCAGATCTGAGAGCATGTGCCGCAAGGTTTGACTATCATCCACAATGAGAACTTTATTCATAATCCCTGATTAGAACCCTAATTGAGTGGGTTAAGTGATCGGCAGTGGGCTGCCCTAATCACGCAACTTTGAAGTATTAATAATTTTGGTGTAATTGCTCTCAGTGCCTGCCTCTTAGCGAATGAACTGCTAAGGGGGTAAAGGGTTCAAATCATGCCGCAACTCTTTCCCATCATTTCAGGAGGTGTCCCTAAAATAGACCGAAGGCAGCAGGTTTATTTGCAGGTTTGTTTAAAGGGGTAAATAAACCTGCGGCCTCCATAACAACTATTTTTACTTGAGTCCGCCCCAGTTTGCTCCGTAAGCGCTCTGAGGATCGAAGTTCTGGCAAAATAACTAGTCTCGGTTGTCAGCACCGCTGAAGTCAACTCCCCTACCTCTAGTGGCCATGAACGGTTACCTTCAGCGGGCAGAGGCGGCTCTTTTTCAGGCAGAACTGCTGGGAATCAGTTTCACGCGTCGGAAAGCGCCCCATTCGATGGCATGATATTGAATTAGGATTGTTCGATGTCAATGGAGTCGGTGGTCTGCACCCGTGGAGTTAATCAACCACTTTATTTCAAGATGGCATGATTCCCCCTACTGGCACAATCCATCTTTATTGTTAGCGTCTTTACCGCTGTGTTGAACTACTGATTAAGTGCGCTCCACCCTAGAAAATCAAAACCAGCTCAGAACCCCGGCGTGCGCCCACTGGGAACATTCTAAAGTTCTTGACTGCCGTTTTATTAGGATGGATGACTTAACCGAGCAACCCATTTTGATATTCTTAATGGAAGGAGAACCATTTCTGTGCTTAAAAGATACGTTTGGCTAGTTGTAGTCGCTGCCCTATTTATCTTCCAGGTTGTTGGCGGAAATGCGATCGCCATCGAACTTGACGCTGCCACGCGCACTGTCTCGCTCAACCCACTTGGAGATAGCATTGTTCTTACCGCAAAACAAGTCACTGAAGGAAAACGTTTATTTAACTACGCTTGCGGCCAGTGTCATGCTGGTGGTGTCACTAAGACTGACCCTAACGTGGGTCTTGAACCTGAAACTTTGGCGCTAGCCACTCCTCGCCGAGATAATCTGGAAGCACTGGTTGATTACATGAATAACCCCACCACCTACGATGGGCAAGAGGCCATTGCAGAACTGCATCCCAGTACGCAAAGTACGGATATTTTCCCAAAAATGCGAAATCTCACCGAAGATAACCTCAAGGCGATCGCAGGCCATATCTTGCTACAGCCTAAGGTGGTTGGGATCAAATGGGGCGGTGGCAAAATCTACTATTAAGTTTGATTGACTTCAGATTTTATTTAATTTGCGACTCTGGGGTTTAAGACCTTATCGTTACTGCACTGTTCAAGAACATGGATTAGAGCTAACGCTTAAGCGCAAGGCGCTATAAAAGTGGGTGAGGTACCAGGTGCCTCACCCACTTTTTTGCGCACAGGCTGTAGGGACAAGGTAAAACTCTGATCGCTCGAAACCCGCTCTATCTGCTTTTATCCTCTGTACTGCTCAAAAAATGACGGGTTGCAGTCGCGAACGGCTTTAGCCAGCCAGATATTTTTCGCAATATCTAGCTCAACTCCTCATAAGCTAAGCTTTCAGGGTAAAATGGGACTTGGGTCATAATATCGAACTTAAATCTCCCGTACGAGGTAAGCCATGAAATTGATTTCTCAGATTTCACGGAGCTTAAGTCTAGCCTTCCTTACAGTAGTGCTGGTTGCAGGTAGCTTCTTTGCGGTTGTTTCTCCCGCTGCTGCCGAGACCTTCACAGTGAAGATGGGTTCTGATAAAGGCATGCTCATGTTTGAGCCTGCTAACGTCACCATCCACACTGGAGACACTGTAAAGTGGGTTAACAATAAACTCCCTCCACACAACATCATGTTTGACGACAAGCAAGTCCCTAATGCAGATAAGGAACTTGCTACCAAGCTCTCACAAAGCCAACTTCTATATTCTCCTGGGGAGTCTTACGAAGTCACCTTTACCAGTGACCTTCCTGTTGGTTCCTATTCGTACTACTGTGTTCCTCACCGGGGCGCGGGTATGCTAGGTAAGATCACGGTAGAAAGCTAAGACTTGGCCTCGGGATATGGTTGGCTAAGCTGTCTCTCGGCTCTGCATGAATGTGCTCTATGCTAAATGGCAGGGCGATCGCTACTTGAAGACGGATGGTATTCGTGCTTTTGGTTGCGGTTGCCCTGTTATCGTTTTAGACACTGCTTTTTTAGGGGCTGTTTGAAGGCATCGTATTTTATTTGAGAACTAGCGGGAAGAAGGCTTGTGGTTCCACTTAAAGATGACAATCCTACGCAGACTACGGCCTACGTGACCTATGGGCTAGTGGCGTTGAATATTTTGGTTTTTTTGTACGAACTCACGTTGTCGCAGCCCCAGCTAGAGCGATTTTTTCAAGCTTGGGCAATGGTGCCTAGTGAGCTAACGGCTAGTTTTGGCAGCACTGCGGCGATCGCGGCCAATCCCGAATGGGTAACGCTGTTTTCCTCCCAGTTTCTCCACGGCGGTTTTTTGCACATCGCTGGCAACATGCTGTATCTATGGATCTTTGGCAACAATGTCGAAGATCGACTGGGGCATGTCAAGTTTCTAATTTTTTATCTGGTCTGTGGAGCCTTGGCAGCGCTGGCCCAGTGGTATTTTGCATCGGGTTCCACTATTCCCTCGTTGGGAGCCAGTGGGGCGATCGCCGGAGTCATGGGTGCCTACATTATTCGGTTTCCCAAAGCTCGGGTTCTGACCCTAGTTCCCCTTGGGATCATTCTGATCCCTTTCCGCATTCCTGCTGTCTTTTTTCTCGGCTTCTGGTTCTTGATGCAGGCATTTAACAGCATTGCTAGTTTAGGCACCCCGGCAAGTTTGGGCATGGAAACAGGTGGGATTGCCTACTGGGCACATGCTGGGGGTTTTCTATTTGGCATGGTTTTGGGACCGTTACTAGGTCTGTTTACCCCGAGGGCGGGCGATCGCTACTTGAGATGACCCATGCCCGGTTTCAATCTTTTGCCCAAACAGCAGCTAGCAGATTGCAATCTGGAGCAATTTCAATGTACTATTATAGACTGTGTGAATTTATCTTAAAAGGCAAACCCATGCCCAAACTGAAAACTCGTAAGGCGGCAGCCAAGCGCTTCGCACGCAGCGGTAGCGGCAAATTAATGCGCCGCAAAGCCTTTAAAAACCACATGTTGGAACACAAGTCTGCGTCTCGCAGAAGCCGCCTTTCTAAGAAAGCCGTGGTGCATGAAACCGATGCTGAAAATGTAGAACTGATGCTGCCTTATCTGTAAGGTCAAACTTTGACGTTACAGGTATAGTTGCGCATATTTAATTAAATCGAGCAAATCGAGCTTAGTAGATTAAGGGGAACGTAGCATGACACGGGTAAAGCGCGGCAACGTCGCTCGCAAGCGCCGCAAAAAGATTTTAAAGCTGGCGAAAGGGTTTCGGGGATCACACTCTAAGCTATTTCGGACCGCCAATCAGCAGGTGATGAAGGCTCTGCGCAATGCCTATCGCGATCGCCGCAAACGGAAACGCGATTTTCGTCGGCTTTGGATCACCCACATCAATGCAGCAGCGCGCCATCATGGCATTAGCTATAGCCAATTGATCGGTAGCTTGAACAAAGCTGATATCCAAATCAACCGCAAAATGCTGGCACAAATGGCAATTTTAGACCCTGCTGGGTTTGGTAAAGTCATTGAAGTCGCCACGCAGGTAACGGGTTGATTGCCAGACTACGGATCGTGTTAATCACGATAGGAATTGGCTGGGGGGTGCAGGTTTCTGTGCCCCCAATTGTTTTTGCAGCAGATTTGCCAGAGATTCGGCAGCGAGGCTACCTGATGGTGGCGGTTAAAGATAACTTGCGCCCTCTAGGTTTCCGGACGGATGGGGGGGAGTTGGAGGGGTTAGAAATTGACTTGGCTCACCGCCTAGCAGAATCATTATTCGGTCGCAGCGATGCGGTGCGGTTTTACCCAGTT
>CASBQX010000317.1 GCA_949127925.1 Synechococcales cyanobacterium PMM_0002 | reverse complement strand
GAACAACTGCGGCTAGGCGATCGCCCCGATCACTAGACTGCGCTGTTTTGAGAGCAGACTGCAACATGGGCGTCTGCTGCACCGCCGTATTCACCAGAGTGAACAGCGGATTTGAGAGAATCCCGGCCAGCGACGTGGTGACCAAAGCTAGCACAATCCCGACCTGGAGCGGGCGCATTCCAGGCAGCGTCCATTCAACGGCCGGATATTGCTTCACCGACTCCGACATCTCATCTGGTTCCTTCACCACCATCATCTTGACCACCCGGATGTAGTAGTAAATAGAAATGACACTCGTCACTAACCCTACCAGCACCAAGCCATAGGCTCCTGCTTGCCAGCCTGCCCAAAATAGATAGAGTTTGCCAAAGAATCCAGCCAGCGGCGGAATCCCACCTAGCGAGAGCAGACAAATACTCAGCGCCAGCGTCAGCAGCGGATCTTTTTGGTATAGCCCGCTGTACTCCGTGATTTCGTCGGTTCCTGTCCGCAATGTAAACAGAATGATGCAGGCAAATCCGCCCAGGTTCATCAGCAGATAGATCATCAGGTAGAAAATCATGCTGGAATAGCCGGCTTCTGTGCCCACAATCAGCCCAATCATGATAAACCCAGCTTGCCCAATCGACGAATAGGCCAGCAGGCGCTTCATGCTGGTTTGAGCCAGCGCCACTACATTACCTAGCACCATGCTCAAAATCGCCAACGCCGTCAGCACAAACCGCCACTGCTCCGACATCAGCGGAAATGCCGTGACCAATAGCCGCACCGCTAGGGCAAAACCCGCTGCCTTAGAGCCAACCGAAAGAAAGGCCACAACGGGTGTTGGAGATCCTTCATAGACGTCGGGAGTCCACTGGTGGAACGGCACCGCTGCGATTTTAAAGGCGATCCCAGCAATCACAAAGACTAGCGCAATCACTAAGCCAATCGACTGGCCGACTTCATTGGAGACAATCCGAACAGCAATGTCACTGAGTCGAGTTTCGCCGCCAGAGAGACCGTACAGCAGGGATAGGCCGTAGAGAAAAATAGCAGAACTAGCCGCTCCAATAAGCAAATACTTTAGGGCTGCTTCATTGGAGCGAGGATCGCGCTTCATGTAGCCCGTCAGTAAATAAGACGAAATACTGAGGGTTTCTAGTGAAACAAAAATCATCACCAATTCATCCGCGCCCGACAAAAACATTCCGCCCAGCGTTGCGGTCAGCAAAATCACGATAAATTCTGCTAAAGCCGTACCCGAATTCTCTATATAGCGGATAGACATGAGAATGGTAAACGCGGCCGCAAGCGCGATAATGCCGCGAAACAGCACACTCAACGCGTCGCTATTAAATTCTCCAAAAAATGAAATTGGAGCGTCAGTATGCCACTGATAGTAGAGTGCGGCGGTGGCCGAGAGCAGACCCGCGATCGCCACATACGGCGTCCAGCGCGACGACGAGCGACCAACTATCAAATCTCCTACTAGCACCACCAGCAAAGTGACAATCACAATGCCCTCGGGCACAATGGTTCCGACGTTTAACTGAGCTGTGAGATTAGCGAAGTCCATAGGGTTCCTGGGCTTGAGCGGCACAATAAGGAATTGCTAGTCGAGTCAGCAGATTCCGAAACAATGATTCAAAATATAGCGGGTTAGAGTAAACATGTTTAAAGTAACAAATTGTCAAATTACAAAATTGTCAAATTACAAACCTGTAAAGCCGATCGCTTTAAACCATGTCAACTCTTTGATAAATTCCTGCTTTACAGACAGTTGCAGTTGAGTAAGCTACGGTTGTGTCTGTAGGTGTTCTACAGTGCCGGGCGTTTTCAGCTCCAACCGCTGACGACGGCCAATCGATCAGCCAGATCGCTATCTATCGGGTCACATGCCGCCTGCACGGGAATGACCCTTACTCGACTTATAGCAAACTCATCCGCAAGCTCGAAACCTGTCCATAGTGAATAATACCCTGTCAGACTGTACTGTATCCTTTAGTCCTCCTTGAATTACCTCTATTTCTATTGATATGGTCTATAAGTAGAAATCAAGGTACAAAACAAATAGGCAGTAGAGTAATATCACAGCGGGATACCTACTCAGGGCATAGAACCCAGGCATCGATAAGCATTTATACTTACTACGCCCGTCCTGACTTTTTCAGAATCACGTCAAAAATCCATGTCAACTCTTGTCATCGTTGAATCTCCCACGAAAGCCAAAACCATCCGCAACTACTTGCCACCGGGCTATCGAGTAGAAGCGTCGATGGGGCACGTGCGCGACTTGCCCCAATCTGCCAGCGACATCCCAGCATCGGTCAAAGCAGAGGAGTGGTCAAGAATTGGGGTGAATGTAGAGGCAAATTTTGAGCCGCTATACATTGTTCCACAAGACAAGAAGAAGATTGTCAAAGCCCTCAAAGAGGCTCTCAAAGGAGTCGATGAATTAGTTCTAGCCACAGACGAAGACCGTGAGGGCGAAAGCATTAGCTGGCATTTACTGCAAATATTGCAGCCGAAGGTGCCAATCAAACGCATGGTGTTCCATGAAATTACCGAAGACGCGATTCATGCGGCGCTGAGCAACTGTCGAGATGTGGATGAGCATGTCGTCCGCGCCCAAGAAACTCGGCGGATTCTGGATCGCTTGGTGGGCTATACGCTGTCGCCGCTGCTGTGGAAAAAGATTGCCTGGGGGCTGTCTGCCGGGCGGGTGCAGTCGGTGGCGGTGCGGCTTTTGGTGGTGCGCGAACGGCAGCGCCGTGCGTTCCGTAAAGGGGCGTATTGGGATCTAAAAGCCACGCTCAGCCAAGGGCAGACGCCGTTTGATGCCAAGCTGGTCAGCCTGGGCGGCACTCGCGTGGCCACCGGGGCAGATTTTGACGAATCGACTGGGCAAGTCACTGCGGGTCGGGAGGTGCTGTTGCTCGGTGAAGCCGAGGCTCGGGCGCTGCACGATCGCCTCCAGCAAAGTACCTGGACAGTGACCGGTCTAGAGGAACGTGCCTCTACCCGCAAACCTTCACCGCCGTTTACAACCTCCACCCTGCAACAAGAGTCGAACCGGAAGCTGCGGCTGTCTGCCCGAGATACTATGCGCACCGCGCAAAGCCTCTACGAGCAGGGCTACATTACCTACATGCGGACTGACTCGGTGAACCTGTCACAGCAGGCGATCGCCGCCGCCCGTGAATGTGTGCAAACCATGTATGGCAGCGACTACCTCAGCCCTGAGCCACGGCGTTACAGTACCAAGAGCAAAGGAGCACAAGAAGCCCACGAGGCCATCCGCCCTGCCGGCAGCACGTTCCGCACCCCCCAAGCCACGCAACTCAGCGGTCGAGATCTTCAGCTCTACGATCTAATCTGGAAGCGTACGGTCGCTACGCAAATGGCCGAAGTGCGCCAAACCAATATCACGGTTCAAATCCAAGCCGAAGATGCGGGCTTTCGAGCTAGCGGTAAGCGGATTGACTTTGCTGGCTTTTTCCGAGCCTATGTCGAAGGCTCAGATGATCCCGATGCGGCAATCGAGAGCCAAGAGGTGATTTTGCCCATGCTGCGTCAGGGGGATCACCCAACCTGTCGAGCATTGGAGGCGATCGCCCACGAAACCCAGCCGCCAGCGCGCTACAGCGAAGCCTCCCTAGTCAAAACGCTAGAGAGTGAAGGGATTGGCCGTCCTAGCACCTACGCCAGCATTATTAGCACGATCATCGATCGCGGCTATGCCCAAATGACCAACAATAGCCTGGTACCCACCTTTACCGCCTTTGCCGTCACCACCCTGCTAGAAAAGCATTTTCCTGACCTAGTAGACACCAGTTTTACCGCCCGCATGGAGCGTACTCTAGACGAAATCTCTACTGGCGAGGCAGAATGGCTGCCCTATCTGACTAAATTTTATTTGGGAGAACTCGGCTTAGAAAATCAGGTAAAACAGCGAGAAGACCAAATTGACCCCAGTGAAGCTCGCGCCATTGAGCTAGAAGGGCTGGATGCCAAAGTGCGGATTGGGCGCTACGGAGCCTACATTGAAACCGAAAGTGATGGGGAACCGATTAAAGCCACCATTCCGCAAAATCTGACCCCGGCTGACCTCGATCCCGAGCAGGTAGAGGTGCTGCTGCGCCAAAAGACCGAGGGTCCTGACAAAGTCGGCATCCATCCTGAAACAAGCGAGCCAATTTATGTGCTGATTGGCACCTACGGGCCCTACGTTCAGCTAGGCGACATTACTCCCGAGCATCCTAAGCCCAAGCGGGCTTCGCTGCCCAAAGGGGTGACTCCGCAAACCGTAACGCTAGAGCAGGCCGTGAGCCTGTTGGCTCTGCCCCGGACGTTGGGTTGCCATCCCGAAACCAACTGTAAAGTTCAGGCAAATCTGGGGCGGTTTGGCCCTTATGTGGTGCATGACCAAGGTAAAAACGGCAAAGACTACCGCTCCTTGAAGGCGGGAGACGATGTGTTGACGATTACCTTAGAGCGCGCTCTAGAAATGCTGGCAGAACCCAAAGCTGGCCGAGGCCGGGGGAAAGCCGCCGCACCCTTGCGAGAACTGGGCGCACACCCGCAAGATAGCGAACCCGTCAACATCTACAGCGGTCCCTATGGAGCCTATATCAATCATGGCAAGGTGAATGCGTCTCTACCTGAAGGCGAACAAGTCGAATCAATTACAATGGACGTCGCGCTCAAAGCCCTCCTAGAAAAAGCTGGTACTAAAAAAACCGGGCGCGGGTCTAAAAAGGCCGCAGAGTCAGATTCTGGGGCAACGGAGAAAAAGGCTAAAACCACCAAAGCGGCAGCCGCTAAAAAAACCACTAAAGCTAGCAGCACCGCCAAGAAAACCACCGCTAAAACCACAAAATCTACCAAAGCTAGCAGTCGCAGTCAATCGACTACGCAAGAGACGTGATGCGGTGAGGCGATCGCGTCCTTGCCTAATTTAATTTAATCGACTCACTAATCTAATCGACTCAAGTGAGTCAAATCTGCGGCTGCCTAGCCTGCGGTCAACCGCCCCATACCTTGGCGAGCACGGCTGCCGGGTCAATATCTGCCATATTTCCGGTAGGCGACTTAATGCCAATAAATTTGTCATTAGCGGGCAATAGCTTGGCCGGATCGGTCGGGCCAAACAGCGCCAAGGTATAGACCTGAAGGGCAACAGCTAAGTGCATCGGAGCACTGTCGGTGCACAGCATCAGGTTTGCGCCCGCAATCATGGCTGCTAGCTTGCCAATATCAGGCGGCGAGGTGACTACAAGGCCGGGACAAGCCTGGGATAGAGTGTTCACAAAATCTTGATCTTCTGGCCCCTTGACAACGACAAGCGGCAAATTAGGCTGCTTTTGCTGAAAATCTTGGATAATGGCTTGCCATTTTTCTACTGGGTAGATTTTGTCAATCCCCTTCAGTTTGGCAAGCTGGCTAGAACCGCCGTGCAGCAGGACATATCCTCCACCCGGAATGCCCAAGCGCTTTTGCTCAGACTCGGCCCACTCTAAGTCTTTTTTAGGGATGCTGACCGCCAAATCAGGGCAAGGCGTAGTGATGCCCAATCCTGTCACCAGGTCGTGATACATATGAGCGGCATATTGCTCGGTTTTAAGCGGTACCGATTGACTCAAAAACAAATTGCCGAGGCTGCTTTCATAACTAACGCGCGTGGGGGTGCCCGTCAGCCATAGCAAGAACCCCACCCCCCAGCGCTGACCCAGTGCCAGGGCAACATCGTAGTAGCGATCGCGTAGCACTCCCAAGAGGTTGGCCCAGTCGGCTGGACTGTTGTTGTCTTTGAAATCAAACGAAATAGTATCGTTGATAGATTTACTCACGCGGTATGCACTCGTAGCCCTCGGCTCCACGACTACGTCGATCTCAGCCTGGGGATAGGTGCGCTTTAGGTCATCCAGGGTTGGAAAAAACAGAATTTGATCGCCAATTCCCCCTGGAACAAGAGCTACGATTCTCATAAATTTTTGTTACTCATACGTCTCCCAAAAAAGCTTACAGCAATAAAGCAAAGGGCGATCGTATCGTTGGGTTCTCCCCGCAAAGAGTTCCATCAAATTTCTAGGCAGCTTGAAGCTTTACCTAAGCATCTATCGGCGCTTTTTCTGGCAAAGTAGCCTGCATCATCAGACAATTTCGCCCTTCAATCTGCAAACGGTATTCGACTCGATCCATCAGCCGATTGAGAATCAGCCAGCCATAGCCCCCTTCTTGCTGGTCATCGGGAGCAGGCGGCAAATAGGTAGACAGATCGAACCCTCGACCATGATCCCAAATTTCTAGATGAATATCTCGATCCCTTAGCTCTAGGCGAATCAGCACCGGTAAATTAGGCTGATCCCGATGGGCATGGCGGACTACGTTAGAATAGGCTTCCACTAAAACCAACCGCAGCCGATTAGACTGCTGTTTCCAATCGACTTGATCACTTAATTCTAATTCCAAGGAACTTAAGAGCCAGGTTTCTACCACGCTCAAAAACTTGAGGTCGCTAGGGATATGTAATTCGGTTCTCATCTGCTACAGAACCTCAAGCGAGAGTATGGTTTGGTCGTCTTCCTGGATCGTGCTGTGCGCCTGAACGTTGGCCAATAGCTCTGCTAGGTTGAGCGTTTCATGCTGTACTAACAGCTGCCATAGCCCACTTTGCCGCAACATCATCTGGTCGCCCTGCACGTCTGCATCGTCTCGCCCCGGTCGAGCTTCAGTGATGCCGTCGCTGGCGAGTAAAAACACGTCACCCGATGCGAGGGTGACAGCGCCGCTCTCTGCTTGCCACAGAGAGGAGATGCCTAGTGGCACTCCGCGCGCTTTGAGATAGGTGGGTTTGGGAAGCATCTCGGCAGCAGCAGTGACTGAAATGGGAACTAAAGGTTTAGACCAAATCAGGGGATAGATATGTCCGGCGTTGGCATAGACTAGCGTGTGGCTAGAGGGGCTGTAGCAGGCCAATACCATGGTAATAAAGCGGTTACTGGTGACTAAGTCGTCGAACAGGCTGCTATTAAGATTTTGGAGGATGATGTTGGGTAAAGGAGGGGTTTCTTGCGAAAGCTCTCGCCGTAGAACAGAAATAGCGCTTGCCATAAATAGAGCCGCAGGCACCCCTTTGCCCGCAACATCACCCACCCCAACCCAGATATCGCCTTGGGGATGGACGTAGACTTCAAAAAAGTCGCCACCAACCGCACGGGCAGGTTGGCAACAGGCTTGAATCCGCACGGTGTCTAATTCAGGCAGCTTTTGCCGCAGCAAATTTGTTTGGATTTGGCGGGCAACTTCCAGTTCGGCCTGTATTTGCTCAGCTTGCTGTTGAGTTTGCTGGTAAAGTTTTGCTTGAAACACAGCTAGCGATACCCGCTCGGCCACTTCTTGAATCAAGCTAATGTCACTGTCTTGCCAAGGCTGTAGCGGGTCGTGCCGATAGAGGGTGACAACGGCTAGGGCTGCTTGCTGGAAGGTGAGGGGGACTACAAGCCGACTCAGCGAGGGCTGGAGCGATTCGAGCCGTTGAATCTGCCGACTCTCTAGGGCTGAAAAGACGATGTCAGCTGCGTTGCTGGGCAGTTTAGGAACTTCGCGGCTAGGGTTAGTAAAGCAAATTGCTTCGGACGCAAGACGATAACTGCGCTCCCCTGCTGCCAACGTCTTCTCAGGCCGATTGTCTGGTTCGAAGACAATTGGGTCTAGCCTACAGGCATCTGCGGCAAACGTGAGCGTGAGCGTTTCTACAATCCGGTTCAACATAATCTGGTAGTCCAGAACATCTCGGGTCGCTGTTGTCACGGTGTTGAAAATCGATTCTCGCCGCAAAGCAGCGTGCAGCTCATTGGTACGCCGTTTGACAACCCGATAAGTATCGGCAGCCTGCCGAACAATAGTTTCTAGCTCGATCGGGTTCCAGGGTTTGGTAATGTACTTGAACACATGCCCTGCATTGATTGCACTGACTAAGTCTTCTACATCGGTATAACCAGTCAACAAAATGCGAATCGTGTCGGGATATTGAGTGGCGGCGCGGCTCAAAAATTCGGTGCCGCTCATTTTGGGCATACGTTGGTCAGAGATAATAATACCCATCTCGCCTTCTTGGCTAAGAATTTTTAGGGCGGTGAGGGCGCTGTCAGCTTTGAAGACCTCAAAGTCTCGTCGAAAGGAGCGGTAAAGCAGGTCTAGGTTGTCAGATTCGTCATCTACAACCATGAGCTTGAGCTTATCGTTGTCTGCCTGATTCATCCGCTCCATTCATTCTCCTCATCTGTATGCGATCGCCACTGTAATCACCCTGTAATCACCCTGCCTTTTTACACTAGTTCTACACTGCTGGTTTTACAATATCGTCACACTCATATATCGCTATAACTACTTATTTTTGTCAGCTTATCTTTACTTAGGCTGATGTAACGTCTTCCCAAGCACATCCTACTCCATGCCAAGTTTGCCCATCTCGGTCTGAAAGGGCTAAACCTAATCTATTTTAAATCCTACCTAATCGATTCAAACCCGAAAAGAATAGCTGTCGTCAAGTCAGACCACTTGCATCGATCGCCCGCTAACACTTAGGCTTAACCATTAGGCTCAATTTGATCAATTGTGTCCTGCCTGATTCACCCGTCCTTGAACCATAGCAATCATGCATAATTTTCTGCCGACTGCGTACTTTCAAAATAAATTTGTTCCGTTTGGTGAGGCCAATATCTCAATCGCCACCCACGCCTTACACTATGGAACTGGCGCATTTGGTGGGTTGCGTGGCATTCCCGATCCTCAAAACCCTCGCCAAATTCTTTTGTTCCGGCTCGATCGCCACTGTCAACGCCTCAGCCAAAGCGCTCGCTTCTTGCACTTCGACCTCTCTGCCGACAAAATTCAGCAGGTGATTACCGATTTTGTTAAAAAGAACAGTCCAGACAAATCTTTTTATATTCGGCCATTTATTTATACGTCTGACTTAGGAATCGCGCCTCGGCTGCACAATGTAGAAAAAGATTTCTTTGTCTACGGGTTAGAGCTAGGTGACTACCTTTCTCCCGATGGGGTGAGCTGCCGGATTAGCTCTTGGTATCGGCAAGAAGACCGCAGTCTGCCCCTACGCGGCAAAATCAGCGGAGCATACATCACATCGTCGCTGGCCAAGACGGAGGCCGTTGAGTCTGGCTTTGATGAATCGATTTTGATGAATTCTCAAGGTAAGGTGAGCGAAGCCTCTGGGATGAATATTTTTATGGTGCGCCGAGGCAAGCTAATTACGCCTGGGTTTGATCAAGATGTGCTGGAAGGTATTACCCGCGATAGCATCATTACCCTGGCCAGAGATTTGGGCATTGAGGTGGTAGAACGCCCGGTGGATAAGTCTGAGCTATTTATTGCCGATGAAGTATTCTTAAGCGGCACAGCGGCGCGGATTACGCCCATCAGTCGGATTGAAAACTACAAATATTCCACCCACCGCCCAGTCACCGATCAGCTGCGAGAGGCGCTCACTGCCATTACCGAAAACCGCGATCGCCGCTATCAAGACTGGGTGTTTACGATCCCGCTGGATTAACTTGTACCCACCATAGTCCTGGTTTTTACTTGCCTGTGCGGGTCAAGTTAAGCGAGGCAGGCGGGTTTAGCTCGGTAGCATTATTGGGCGCTTGGCTATAGTCTTTGTCGTAATCTTCAGGAGTTTCGACATCATCTAGCACGAACTGCGTATCGATATCGTCGGGTGGTGCCCAGGATCTAGATGGCGCATCTGTGCCGTTAATAATGGCTCCCAAAAATTGGATGTCGTCCGATTCAATGAATTGATCGATCGCTTCGGTGAGCAACCCGTCTTCGGTATAGTCGGGGCGGGTGACTAAAATTAGGCCGTCAGTATGGGGTTCTAACAACAGCGCATCGTTATGACGACTTAAGGGTGGCGTGTCGATTACGACCAAATCAAACCGCCCCCGCACATCGTCTAACATGCGCTTCATTTCGCTGGATTCTAAGATAGCGGCAGCCTGCCGCTGTGACCCAGGGCTAGGCAACACATATAAATTCTCGATCGTGGGCACCAGGCTAAATTCGGCCTTGCCATAGTAACGCAGCGGTTCTTGCAGGCTATCTCCAGCAGGCTCTACCTGCAAGGCTTTAGCCTGAGAGGGCGATCGCAAATCTGCTTCAATCAGCAAGGTGCGCTTGCCCGCCCGAGCAGAGGCGATCGCCAAATTATAGGCCGACACCGTCTTACCCTCACCGCTCACCAAGCTAGTGAGTACCACCACCTTAATTGCCTTGCTGCCAATGGCACGGCGTAAATTGCCCCGTAACCGCTCATACGGCTCCACCGCAGGCGAATCGGCTGCCAATACAAGCGGCAGCCCCTCCACCGCCAGCTCAGACGGCAGCAACGGCAATAGCCCCAATATAGGCACTTCCTGTCGCCGCAGAGCCGCCTGCAAATCTTGTAGCGTGTGGAACGTCGCATCTAGTGAATCTAGCAGCAGCACCAGCCCACCGCCCACTAGCAGCCCCACTACACCCCCTACCAACAAAATCACCAGACTATTGCGGCTAGACTCAGTTGCCAAATCGGTCTGCGGGGGCTGCGAAATCACTAAACTGCCCACCGTTTCTTCGGCTGCCAGCGTGACATCAGCTAACTTAGCCTGAATCTGGTCGTAAAAATTCCGTTTTAGGGTCACCTGCTGCTCTAAGCGAGACTGTTCTAACTGCTTGTTAGGGATGGCACCGTAGGCTTGACGCGACTGCTGCTCTGCCGCCGCCAGTGCTGTCAGCTGCTGCTCCAACGTCTCACGCTGAGTTTGTAGCGCCACCAGCGTATTTGCCAAGGCTTGCCGAGCTGGGTCGAGGCTGCTGCCTTGACGAATGGCACTCACATTGCTCAGCGGAGCCGCTTGCAGATTGCCTCCAATCACCTCGGTGACTCGCTGCTGCAACAGCGCTTCATACGCCTGCTGCTGATTTTTTAGCTCTAGCATGGCCGGGTGTCGAGGTCGCAGGGTTGGCGCATAGATCTGCATTTGCGCCTCAGTTTGATAAAGCTTAATCCGTAAATCGGCAATGATTGGGTCAGCGCTGAGTGCAGAAGACGTATATGCCTGATCGGCAGATAAACCCAAGCGCGTTTCCAAACTGCGAATTTGAGCGGAGATGGTGGCCAAATCAAACTGAATCTGGCGCTGCTGCTGCTGGCTACCCGTAATCGCTCCAACTAATTGGCCATCCTCTGCCGCTTGAATGGTCGGCCCTTCGACGCGGATGTAGCGCTCTAACTCACTCTCCGCCAGTCGCAGTTCCCGAGTGACGTTGGGCAAAAGCTGATTTAAATTCTCAATAATTCTGCTGATCTGCTGAGTATTAAACAGGCGACTTTGTTCAACGATCGCCTGCATCAATGCCGCTACCGCCGCTTGGGCGATTTTATCATTGGGGTCTTGATAGGTGACCAATACCCGCAACCCCGGCAAATTCTCGTCTTGATCATTCTTATCGTCTTTGCCAGCGCTAGGGTTGATCTCCACCCCGCCATTCCGCCGGAGGGTACGAGCATCTAGCTGAATCTGCTGCGCTTGGAGGATCTGTGCCGCCGTTTCGACAACAAAGTCAGACAGCAGCGCTTCTTCGGTTAAACCCTGCGCCTGTTGCTGAAGAGCGGTACTTGTTTGGCTCACCGTTACAGGAGGAGCAGCGTAGCTCAATGTCCCCCGCGACGCATAGCTAGTGGGGGGGGCAGGCTGTAGTGCGGCAACGCCCGACAACCCCATAACCAGCGCCAAACCCGCTAAGCCTGCCCACTTGTGGCGGTCGAGGGCTACGAGATATCGCTTGACGATAGGTAAAGCCATAGGGAAGACCTATAGATAAGCTGGCTGATACTACCTTACTCAGTTCTCCGGCTAGCGCCTAACTTTTCAGGAAATTTTATCTGGTGAAGTGGCTGAGTGACTGAGTGGCTGAGTTTAAAGGGCTAGGGGTTAAACAAATTATCGGCACTGTCGTTGATCGTGTCAAAAAACAGCAGAAACCCCAACACATCGCGAAATGGCTGGGTCACGGTATTGAGCGTGTAGGTAATTCGGCTGATAAAGTTACGCCCGATGATAATAACATCGTTGTTTTGCAGGATTAGGTTTTCGGTAGCATCGCCGCGCAGGGCCCGTCTGCCGTTAAATTCTTGAGTAACGGCTCGGCCTTGGTCTGGATCATAGCGAATGAGGGCAATGTCTCGAAAGTTTGCGGTGTCAGGGTTGGGGGAAATGGCAGCCAGAGCATCCACAAAGTCGCTGCCATTGGGCAACACCACATTGGCGATCGCCCGACTGCTGCGACTACCGCCGAGGCTGTTGGAATAATTTAATACACGGACATTAATTTGGGGCTGAGACAGCGTCGAGCGCGCCACTAGCGTTGTGTCATAGGTAGTGCGTTCTGCGGCGGTTAAAGCCGACACAATTACGGTGTCCCCGTCTTCTAGCCGAATATTGGGCACAGCGGTGCCATTTCTCAGCGGCGTGTAGAGGTCAACTGGACGTTCGGCGGCGACGCCATTGGGTGCCACTCGACGAATACGAACGTTGCGCAGATTGGCTTGACTGGTGGTTCCCCCCGACGACGCCAGAGCCGAGGCTAGCTGCGGACTCTCCAATGGATAGAGTCCAGGTCTAACCACTTGACCCAGCACCGTAACGCGTACAGGACGCTGAGCAATCAAAATCAGATCGACTTGCGGCTCGACCACAAACTGAT
>CASBQX010000316.1 GCA_949127925.1 Synechococcales cyanobacterium PMM_0002 | reverse complement strand
GTGGGAGTGTGGCGTGTTCATTGAGGTGAGAAATGGGGAGTTAAGGACGCGTTAGATCACCGCTGCATATGTTCTGCTAGAATCTGCTCGGCTCTGGGTTTGTAGAGGAGATAGAACAGGGCTTCTAAGTATCCTTTGAGGGCGTTGCGGCTATCCGAATCAATGTAGTTCCAGAAACTATAAATCTTTGTTAGCACTAAGACTTGTCGGGTATGAACTGGCCAGTTATATTGCTCTTGAATGTGTTGAATGGCGCGCTCAGAAATCTCGTGCCAGTATGCGGGCTGGGTCTGACACTGATGCAGAAATTGGAGGATTTTTTCAGCGGTACCGTCTAAGTCGGTAGGGTTAATATGAAAGCCGTTGATGCCGTCCTGGATAATTTCTAGGCACCCCCCAAACTGAGTGGCAAAGGTGGGCAATCCAGAGATCATCGCTTCGAGGATGGTGCGTCCGAATGCTTCAAATTGGGCAAAGTGAACAAAAATTCCCTGGCGCTCGGCGATCGCCCGATAGGCTGCTCCCAAATCGCGAGTGGGCAGCCGCACACCCAACCAGCGAATGTGCCCGTGCAGGCCATATTGATCAATCAGGGCGTGCAGTTTGGCAATCTCCCCGGCTTCATCGGAGTTCATACTATCGGCCACATCCAATGTGTTAGTCAACAGAATCAGATTGCAGTGCGCCTGCAATTCTGGGCTACGGCCAAAACACTCCACCAGTCCGGTCAGATTTTTAATTGGGTTAATGGGTGCAACGGCCAGGATTGGGCGTTTTTCGGGCTGATCTAGATGGCCTAAACTGTGCGCATTTTCCTGCTCAAACAGCAGCGATTGAATACGGGCACGGCCTTGTATATCTGGCTCTGTCACATCCTGCCCTGTAGCCGCTTGCTGCTGAATCTGGTGATACGGAAAAAATAGAGTTTCATCCACACCGGGCGGCACGCGGTTGAACTTGGGGCTAAACAGGTCAATGCCGTCAGTTACATGGTAAAGATTGGGCATCGTAAAGCATTTATAAGACTCATACTGACCGATACTTTCCGGTGTACCCATAATTTCTTGGTAAGACGATGTGATGATAAAGTCAGCAGCATTCATGCTGATTAGATCAGCCGTAAACTGGGCGGAAAAGTGATATTGCGCCTCCAAATCTTGCCAATTCAAGTTGCTGAATAAATATTTTGGTTTTTCTAACGAATGCGCAATGTTGCACTGGATGGCATTCAGCCGTCGTGCTAGCAGAGACGCAACCAGGTTGCCATCACTGTAGTTGCCAATGATTAAATTAGGTCTTGCGCCCAGTTTCACCAGCAGTTCTCTTTCTGCATCCACCGCAAAGCTTTCCAGATAGGGCCAAATCTCAGATTTAGAAATCCAGTTCTGCGTCACGACTGGATTAAAGTCTTGGAACGGTACGCGTAGAATCCAGGCATGGTCTGTGCCATCCAGTTTCTCCCAGCGCAGATCGCACTGCGTTCCTGTACAGTTGGGAATCAGGCGCGTCAGAATGATCACTTGAGGATGGATACCCAGCAAGTCTAGACCCGACTGCTGAATATCGGCGCGGAGCTGGTTTTCTAGACTCCGCGCCTGTTCCAATACATAGGCAACTTGACTCCGGGTTTCTGGGAGTCCCGATACGCTTTCTTGACCAACCCAGCCATGAATGGAAATTAGCACGACTCGAAAGACAGCCGGAACGCGGGCAACAAAGGCGGCCAAAATCGCAGGTTCAGGATCATCAATCAGGCGATTTAGCAGTTCCAGGGTTTCGCGAGTCCGAGCCACCGTATTGCCCCAACCTGGTTCAAACCCGAGGGCTTGCAGTTCAAGATGAACTTTTTCATAGGGGTGGTCTGCGGCATACTCACCTAAAAACTTAAGGGCGCGCTTCACCTGTTGCGATAGCTCAACGCCAGACTGAATTCGATCGTTAATCAATAGCTGCATCCCGTTCTGTTCGAGCACATGCAGGGCGTTAAACAAGGCTTCTAACCAGTAGTTGAATTCGGTTAGTAGCTTGTTGCACAGGTAGCGATTGAGAAACGCTAGCCCCTGACCAATATTTCTAGGGTCATCAATCAGCGGCGACCCTTGATAGAACGGCTGGAAGTCGATGGTAAGGATGTCGGGCTGGTAGCGATTAACCTGGCGATCGCACACATCAAGCAGCGCCTGAAGCGTCATCTGCGAACTGCTAGAAAGATCTGAGGTGAGCCGCCAGATCTGCTGGCTGGCAATCCAGGGACGCAGCACTAACCAAATGCTGTCTTGATCCAAAATGATTTCATGGGTGTAGTTCATCAACTGGCTTAACGAAGAGCTGTGGTAAGCGTGACCGGGCTGCGACAGCTGATGGCGATAGTCAGCAAACGTCTGGAGGATCTCGTTCCGCAGAAAGTAGCGCTTGCCAGAGGCGCTCAACACGTCAATTAGCTGATGTAGAGCCTTTTTCTCATCGCTGTTTAAGACGGCCTGAATCAGTTTGTGCATAGGAATAGCGGTCAGATGAGACTGAAGCCGCAGAATGATGAGGTGGGATGGGTGAAGCGGTTAAGGGCAGATCATGCGTGAACCACTGGCTGTTCATGTATGGCAACAGTTCTATGGTTAATGGCGTCTAAAAGGCGTCCACTGTAAGCAGGAAACGGAGAGAATAGCACCTTCTAATAGTGGCGTTAGTGCTGACTAGCTAAGCGCACTTTATAACAAACCTGGCCATTGTGCCTCTACCTTTAGAGTAGACTTAAGGCTTCATGCAGCAGGGATTGAAGGCTTGAGATTAATTGGGGTGGCGATCGCGTTGATGATCTGGGTTTAGATAGAGTGTGTGACAATTCATGTCTTTAAAGGCATGCCTTGCCTTTACCGCAGCATCTGTTACAAATAAAAATCGAATTGGTGCTACCTTAAAGTTCTGTAAAGAAAAAGAGAGCTAAATACTGAGAAACTATCTTCATTCAGACCTGTGATTCGGTTCAGCTTTATAAAAAGATGTATAAATTAGTGAAGCTAAATACACATTTTTGGTGTGTCTTAGCTAGAGCTATTTCTATACCTGATCTCTATCAATTGGTAGATTTTACAATTTTGTAAGCTGTGTCAAAGTAGTAATTGAATCATCAGATGCATCTATTCATCATTTCGTTTGCCGTAGATATAGAGCCGACCAACCTACAACTCTACGCATCTGCAAAGAAGATCAAACAGAATTTGGAATAACCCGTTCTCTTTTGTATTTCTGGTCAACAAAAATCTTGCAAGTTTGCTCGCTCTAAATTCAGGTTTAAGCAACTAGAGGTATCTCTGCATGAATTCATTATCGCCACAGCAATCAGTCTTATCCTGGTGGGTAGAAATCTGCACGTTTGTTCCTCAGCAAACGTATCACCTTGGCCCATTCAGCAGCCGAGAAGAGGCCAAGCTATCTAGAAGCACTCATGTTGAAGCGTTGTTCCACAAAGAAACGCGAGATATTGTTGCCTTAATCAAGCAGCTCTAGCGCCGTCAGTTTGATGTTGATGAGGAGAGCCATGGTAACCAATCGGGGTTACTCTTGGCTCTTTCCTTGTGGCTAGCAGCTTGCTGATAAACGACACCACATCCCATACTTAAGTTCCATTTACCTGGCGGTCAAGTCGATCGTTTAATTGCTGCGCCCGCGTTTGTAGATCTTGGAGTGGTAGGATTTTTGCAGCAGTTGCTTAGCTAGGGATGGGAAGGTCAAGCGTGGACGAGGAAAACCTATTAGTCAATCGAGGGGTATTAAGCTGGTTGAGCTACCGCAGCATTTTGAGTATTGGCAGTGCGGGCAGCATTTTGAGCATTGGTAGCGCTGGCAGTATTTTAAGTATTGGCAGTGCGGGTAGCATTTTAAGTATTGGTAGCGCTGGCAGTATTTTGAGTGTTTTTAGTGTTGGTAGCGGTTTATCTGTGTTCAGTTTCACTAGTATTTTAAGTGTTTTGCGATCGCATGCAGGATGGTAAGCAAGTGAGCGGACGTCATTAAACTGCACTACTGCTCGCACAAATTAGCAAGATTTTGGCTGGCATATGGGACTAAACTCCTTTGATCAATCAGCGAGAAAACTGACTTTAAGTTTTCTATTAAGGTTGATTTAGATTGTAGTTCAAACAGCAACCTAGTTTGAATCGGCTGGAAAATCCGCCGGGTTTGTTCGGCTTGGAGCTGTTGATCGATATTAACCACAGGAATAAAGGTGTGACTGATTAACAATTCAGACCCTTGAATGGTTTGCCTGCTAATTGCCTGCAAAATTTCATTGCAGCTGAGTTCTATAAATTGATTTGTGGTGTACTTTAGCATCACCGGATCGAGGCTGTAGGTGACGGGGACTTGATCTTGGCTTTTTTCAACTAGCGATCGCCCTTCAATTAAATAATGTAAGGTATTGGTTAATTCACTGCGTGCAATAGTGGGCGTGATATCGGCAAGCAGGTGCTCAAACGGGGTCGGTTTGCGGCGAATAGCTAGCCAATAAATGATCGTTTTTTCGAGACGGGATAGCTGCTGAAACTGTTCGTGCAAAAAGGTGGCGATCGCATCATCTAGATACAGCGATACGTCTTCTAATACATGCGATATATCCCCTTCAAATACACTTCTAATTCGGCGTGCCACTAGTTTAATAATGAACGGATTGCTGTAGCGACGGCTAAACTCCTCCAAATCAGACGCACTGCCAATTAAGCCTTCTGCCCGTGCTATCGCCTTGGTGTCGTCGTAGGTGAGAGACTTTAGCTGACGAGCATAGACAGGTTGCCCCTGGGACGCTTCAAGATCCACCTCAACAGGCTTTTCGCGGCTTAAGATTAGCAGGCTGCTGCGATGGGTTTCGCGGGCTAGCCGTTTAAGTAATTCGCTGTAATCTTCATAGTCAGGGCGATATTGGGGAGTTCGTTTGGCAGTATCCATGACCGTCTCCCAATCATCTAAAACAATCAGGCAGCGCGATTGACGCAAATAGTGCATCAGCTGAGCCAAGTTGCCCGTTTGCAGTTGCCCTTCAGATAGCGCCTGAATCAGGTCTGCAATTAAATCTTGCCGGGTCGGCACATAGTCTAGCGATCGCCAAATTACATAATCAAACTTGCCCTCTAGCGTATCGACTAATTTCCGTGCCAGAGCCGTTTTGCCAATGCCGCCGTTGCCGTGAATTAACACTAAACGACAGCGCTCTTCAGTTAATTTTTGGGTTAACTCCCGCAATTCGCGATCGCGGCCAAAAAAAGCGGTGAGGTCTGGGGCTTGACTTAGCTCCGTTTTGTGGTTGATTAACGTTTCCCAATTCAAATCTAGCGCCTGACAAAATGCCTTAAAGAACTCTACATCGACGGGCTGTTTGGCTTCCAGAAACCGCCGCCAAGTGCCCGACGCTGGGGCGATCGCATCTCGCCAGTCTAACTCCAGGATCTGACAAAATGCCTTGAATACCTCAGCGGCGATCGGCTCTTCTGCCTTCAAAAACTGTTGCCATAGGGCAAAGTCGGGCATTCGCGTGTCGGGAGCCGTCAGCTCCAGGATGTCGGCGGCGCGCCTGAGGGGGCGATCATCTCCTTCCATCTGCCAACCCTTGAGGCGGCGAGCGGCTTCCAGCTCATCTTTATGCGTTTTGGACGTTGCCTTTAACTGAGCCGTCGCCAGAAACTCGGCAGCCCGCCTCAGGGGGCGATCGTCTTCCTGGGTCTTCCAGCCTTTGGTACGGCGGGCGGCTTCAATTTTGGCCTTCCCTTGTTTCGATGCAATCAGTGAAGGTCGCCGTCCCATAAAGTAATGTCCTACTGGTAATTTCTATCCGGCCATGCCTTAATTCTGGCGTTCTAAGCCCGCTTCGGGAAGGGGGGTGCTAGGGCTGAGCCAACTGGTGAGCTTTTTACTGTGCTTAAAGTGTATCTGGTGGAACCCAGTCAGGTCGAAGATGCTACATGCATAGACCACACACAAACGCCCCCGGCACTCCTCCTATGAACAGCATCCTACCCGTCTCAACTGCCTTTAACTTCAATGCTGATGCTGCGAATGAGTCTGGATTGGCCGCCCAGGTAATGAGTGACATCACTCAACTGGGCTGTCTGTTACTCAATCAAAATCTGATCTCGGCAGCTCAATTGCAAACCACGCTGATGACCCAGGCCATTTGCGGCGTGAGACTGGGCGACCTGTTGCTGGAGGCAAAGCTGATTTCTGCGGAGCAACTTGAGCGCGCCCTGCGAGAGCAGGCCATCCGCCGTCAGGGGCATTGGGTGATCTAGACCGCTGCCGCTGTGGCTTTTAACTACCGTTCAAATATGAACGTTTCGGGTGCAGCACACCTGAAGCCTCAATCTTCTACACGACTTCTCAACTATCTTCATCTAGGAAAATGCAATGACTACCTATACCGACGCGTTTGGTGACACCTTTGGATTTAGCGATACTCAGCCTGATATTGAGCAAGTTAAAGGGGTTGTGATTGATGACAATTTGGTGATATCAATCGATTTCTTTACGCCGATCGCGGCTCCTTCCACATTCTTACCCGAAGCGGTATTTGGTTACATTGATTTAGATCTGGATCAAAATGCCTCAACCGGATTTGCATCCTACCAAAGTATCTTTTCCCCCTTTGGCCAGCAGGGTGGTGCCTTAGGGTCTGAAATTACCATTGACTTGTTTAGCCAACAGTTTAATATTGGCACAGTTAATTTGCTCAATTCTGCTGATTTTTCGATCATTGGCCAAGCATCCATTTCTTATGGCTCAGACTCACTGCAAATTCAATTGCCATTGAGTCTACTGGGGGATGATGGAGCCTTAAACTTTAGTACCATCGTGGGCACAGCCTTTGAGCCAACCGATGCCGCACCCGATACGGCGATCGCCATCACCAGTGCCGCTAGCCTGGAATCCAATCCGAATGATACCCTGGCAACTGCGATCGATCTAGCGTTGAATCCTAATCAAGATGGAGTCTATAGTATTGTCGATGCCATTGGTAATAATCCAACTGTTGCTCCAGGTTTAGATGTCGATTTTTTCCAAGTTCAGCTTGGAGCCAGCGATCAGATCAGCATTGATATTGACGCTAACCAGTTTGGTGGCTCCCTCGATTCTGTTGTCCGCCTATTTGATGCCAATGGAACCCAGCTAGCTGCCAGTAATGATGCAACTGCCCCAGGCGAATTTGGCTCCTTAGATTCCTTTTTAGACTTCACTGCAACAGCCGCAGGCACTTACTATATTGGCATCAGCGGCTATTCTAACTTCAACTACGATCCTTTAATTGGCGGCAGTGGTGTGCTGGCATCGACCGGGGATTACAGCCTCGACATTGCGGTACTGCGAACCACGGAAGTCACGGGAACCACAGATGATGATGTGCTGGTGGGTACGAGGGGGCGTGACCTGATCTCAGGCTTGGCTGGCGATGATAGCATCGTTGCGCTAAGAGGTGACGATCGCATTTTTGGCGGGGCAGGAGATGATTTGATCACTGCTGGAGCTGGGAATGACACCAGTGCTGGCGGTGACGACGACGATCTACTCTATGGCGACGCGGGGGACGATACGCTCAGCGGTGATGCCGGAGTTGACCTTGTGTTTGGGGGGGAAGGCAATGATCTAATTTCTGGTGGGTTGGGCAAAGATCGGCTGTTTGGCGACATTGGCAATGACCAACTGAGTGGTGACGATGGCAATGATGTGATTGACGCAGGCGACGGCGACGATACTGTATTTGGCGGCTTGGGGAAAGATCGGATCTTTGGCGGCGCAGGCGTTGATTACCTGTATGGCGAGGCGGGCAATGATCGAATCAATGGTCACACTGGCAGCGACAGCTTAGAGGGTGGCGATGGCAACGATCGGCTTTACGGTGGTGCAGACAGTGACACATTAAACGGTGGAGCAGGTCGCGATCAGTTGGTGGGCGTTGATGCTGCCTCGTTCGGTTTCACCGATGGCATTGATGTCTTAACGGGTGGTGACGGCCAAGATACCTTCTACTTGGGTGATGCCAATCGCACATATTACCAAGATGGAGATGCGACCACCACAGGTGAGTTTGACTATGCCCTGATTACCGATTTCAGCAGCCAGGACACGATTCAGCTCCATGGTGATGTTAATAGCTATAGCTTAGATTTCTACACTTCCAGCTTGGGTTCCATTGATGCAGCGCTGATCTACGATGACCCGACCCAGATCGCCAGGGCTGAGGTGATTGGCATTCTCCAAAATGTGTCTACTAACTTGAGTTTGACCAATTCTAGCTTCACGTTTGTGGTTTAACAGCTGGGTTGGAACGATTGAGCATGCATCCATCTGTGGGGTGGGCAGTGTCCACCCCACTCTGCCTACCCCACACTGCCCCGACTGATTTTACCTATGGAGAACTCATGATGAAGCGTTTCGGTATGTCTAAGCGAGCTTTTTCTTTGATCCTGTGCATGGTTTTAGGATGGGCGATCGCCCTCACTGTCCCTCAGATCTACCCAGCCCAAGCTGCCGTGCCGTTCTACTGGGAGTCGATTAACGTCGATTTAGATGTGCAGACCAATGGGGATATGTTAGTTACTGAAACCCAAAAATATGTGTTTGAGTCTGACTATTCCAATCAGCGCTATCGCTATATTCGATTAGATAAAGTAGATGGCATTCAAGATGTTAGCGTTCAAGAAAATAATCAAGTGCTTGAGAGCACAGTGACGACTGAAGACAATCAATTAAAAATTCAGTGGAGTCATCTGTTAAAAGCACCTGAAGCCCATACCTTTGTGCTGAAATATCGGGTGATTGGTGGATTGCAGGTTGAGGGACTATCGACTCAGGTGTTTTGGCGAGCGGTGTTTGTCGATCGCAGTGCTCCAGTTAAAACCGCCAAGGTGACGGTTCGCCTGCCAGAAGCGCTAGCGGGATTGGTGACCTCATTCCAAAGCTTTGACGCTCCCGCCACTGCCCGTCAAGTTGACCCCCGCACGTTTGAATTCACTGCTCAGCAGGAACTGCCACCTCAGCAAACATTAGAAGTGCAAGTCGCATTTTCCAGCGCAGTTCTCAACCTACCCCAACCGCAATGGCAGCAGCAAAGCACCACGATTCCATTCTCTCTAATCTTCTACTTCTTATTTTTCTTGGTCTGGTGCTTCGGTATGTTCAAGGGGATATCCCAAATGAACACGAAGCACTGCCCTGAATGCAACACGCGATCGCTGAAGCGCAAAAAAAACCAAGTATTATCGCGTCCGACTCGGTCGAAGAGTGGAGAAAGACAGGAATATTGGCAGTGTTCCAACTGCCAGCATCACGTTGAGTCGATTGTGGTGATTCCTTGGGTCGATAGCAGTAGCAGCGGCGGTGGCGGTGGTTGTGGCGGTGGCGGCGGTGGTG
>CASBQX010000315.1 GCA_949127925.1 Synechococcales cyanobacterium PMM_0002 | reverse complement strand
TTTATCGAGACTTACACGCCAAGCTGCTCTTTTCTCCGGTGCCAGAAGCGCCTTTATGGTCAACCTGTCGATCTGTGGTGATGGTACACGATTTAATTCCGCTGCGCTTTCCTAAATGGACATCGCCATTAACGCCCTATTTTCGCTATTACGTCCCGCAGGTGCTAGCGCAGGCGCAGCATATTCTATGCAATTCTGCGGCGACGGCTAACGAAGTAATAGAAACATTTGGGATTGCGGCTAAGAAAATTACGCCGATTCCACTGGCCTACGATACCGACAATTTTCGGTGCCTAGACCTGCCCACCCAGCCCTATTTCATGTACTTAGGACGGCATGATCCGCCCAAAAATGTGCAGCGGCTGGTCAGCGCTTTTGCTAGATTGCGCGATCGCCACCACTACGAACTGTGGCTAGTCGGCCCTGTCGATCAGCGCTATACGCCAGCCCTGATGGCGCAGGCCGCAGAATTGGGCGTGGGCGCTCAGGTGAAGTGCCTAAATTACGTGCCCTACCGCGATTTGCCGCAGCTGTTGAACCAGGCGATCGCCCTCGTTTTCCCTAGCCTGTGGGAGGGGTTTGGCTTTCCGGTACTGGAAGCCATGGCCTGCGGGACGCCTGTGGTCACCTCTAACCTCTCGGCATTGCCGGAAGTCGCTGGCGATGCGGCGATTTTAGTTGACCCCTACCAAGTAGACGAAATTACGGCGGCAATGCAAATGCTGGTGCAGGATGGGACTGTGCGATCGCATCTGCGCGCCGCTGGGCTAGAGCGCGCCAGTCAGTTTCGCTGGGAAAAAACCGCCGAGAAAACTGCCGCCGTGTTGCAGCAGTTTTTATAGCTTGCCGCACGATTTATTTGACTGATGAGCGATCGCGACTACTTTTGCCAGATCACCAAAATTACCCCGGCCACAATCATGCCCAAGCCTAGAAGACGCAGGGATGTGATCGCTTCTCTGAAAACGAAGTAGCCGAGCAAAACCGAGAAGACGTAGCTCAAAGAAGCGGCTGGGCCAACGATGCTGAGCTTAACGCGGGTGAGCACGAGGATATAGGCGATCGCCGCCAATCCATAAAAAGCTAGCCCCAACAGCAGCTCTGGTGTTGTGAGAATGCTCAACACATGACTGGTGGCATTATTGACATCGACCCGCCCTAGCTTTAACGCCCCCGTTTTGAGGAAAAACTGCCCTGCCACGCCCACCGCGATTGAGGCCAGTAGTAGCAAAAACTCCGATAGAGACACAGGCATACCCAGTCACAACGCCGCCTTTAGTGTACAGCGAGTTTGGGCATTGCTGGGTTGAAGGCGCTGGGTTGAAGGCGCTGCCAGGAGCCTCTGCCAAACCTGATTCTGCAACCTGATTGTGTCCGTTAGTCAAACCATATGGAAACCATTGCAATTCTTGAGATCTCAATTTCTACCCGTCTGACGATAGGATTGGGTATTGTGCAGTTCGGTTACACCCCAACGGACTGCCGCAGTTTTTTAGCAGAGGTATCTGGTTCATGACGGCTGTAACCCAGAAAATTCCGGGCTTTTGTGCAGGGATTCAGTATTTTGCCCAGACGGTGCCAGGGCTAGAAACCTACGGAACGACTCCGGCGATCTCAGAGGGGATGAAGGCGATCGCCTCTCCTGCCGACCCTGCCGCTGTTTACCAAACGCTGCTCTATGCCGATGCGTTGCGCTACTTGACTCTGCAAACCTGTAGCAGCAAGGGATCAGGCCATCCGGGCGGGTTTGCCAGCCAAGTTGAAGCCTATGCCTCACTGGTAATGTTGGGCTACAAAAATATTGTGACCGAAGTTGGCCACCATGCCCCCGGCTTCTACAGCGCCATGTTCCTCGATCGCTCGCTCGAAGACATGGGGATCACCACAGTGCAACAATTGGGCGATCGCTTTCGAGAGCGCCACGGATTGCTGGGTCACCTCTCTGGCATCATCCCTGGGCTACTGGCTCCGGCAGGTCCCTTGGGGCAAGGGCAACACTTTGGCATGGCAGGCGCACTGCTGCATCGCAATACCCTGTTTCCCTTCACCGTTGGCGACGGTGGCCTAGGCGAACCCTACATCATGAGTTCGATGGCGCACTTCCACACCGCCTACCCCACCGTCACCAACTTCTTACCCGTGCTGGTCTGGAATGGCTATTCCCAAGAGCACCACAGCATGGTGTCGCTCAAAACCAACGAGCAAATGACGGCCTACTGGCAAGGCAACGGGTTCGACGACGTGATTTTAGTCGATGCCAAAGCCTTCGACGACCAGAACCAGCCCGGCGACTATGTAGACAGCACCGCCTTCTCCCTAGAACAGCGCCTCGCCTTCACCCAGGCCGTATTAACAGGTGTAGACAAAGCGGCGCAGTCGGCTCTGGGCGGCAAGCTGACGGTATTCATCATCAAGCAATTGAAAGGAGCTGGAGTCCACGCTCGCGGCGCAAAATCGCACAACCTCTATCCCAAAGACACCCTAGACAGCCCGCCGATTATGGCCGCGTTGCAGGCTCGGGCACTGCCCCCGGCGGCGTGGGAACTGGTGCGCACCAACTGCGAACGGGCAGCAGGCGGGCCAGCCGCCAAAACGGTGGTAACAGAATTTGAGCTGCCGTTGGCCGACTTGGGCACGCTGCCGCTAGACGAATATGCCGTGGGCGGTGATCCTAAGGTGTCTACCACCGCAATGGGGCAGCTAGTTGGATATGTGGGACAGTGCGATCGCGCCTTCCTAGTCACCAACGCCGACGGCAACGAAGCCTCCGGCATCGCCAACATCAACCAGGCGCTAAAAATCATTCACCCCACCGCCGACGAGCTGTACAACCAGGCTCCCAACGGGCAGGTCTACGAACCCCTGAGCGAAGACGCCTGCGCCGGACTGGCGGCGGCACTAGCGCTATTTGGCTCTCGCAGCCTGTGGTGCTCCTACGAATCCTTTGCAATCAACGGCGTGCCGATCTGGCAAACCGTCACCCAGGCCATGGCCGAACTGCGCCGCCCTACCCCCGCCACCGTCACCTTGTTTACCGCTGGTGCCCTAGAGCAAGGCCGCAACGGCTGGACCCACCAGCGTCCCGAAATCGAAGCGTACTTTGCCGCAATGATGCGCAACGGCAACGTTTTCCCGCTGTTCCCACCCGATGCCAACAGCATCCAGGCGTGTTATGAGTGGGCGCTGGGTGCCCGCAACAAAGGCGTCGTGATCACCGCCAGCAAGTCACCGCTGCCCATTCGCACTAGCTTTGAGCAAACGCGGCAGGCATTGCAAGATGGGGCGATCGCCCTCCAACACACTGCCGGAGCCAAAACCATCGTCTTCGCGGTAGTCGGCGACATGATTTTGGCTCCCGTTTATGCCGCCGCCAAAGCCCTAGCAGACCAAGGCATCGGCTCGCGGATCGTATCTGTGATTAGCCCCCGCCGCCTCTATCGCCCCCATGACGTGCTGTGGGATACATGCTCCGAACCCGACAATGGCTTCTTAGACGATGCCGGATTTGATCGGTTGTTTGGTGGCGATGCCCTAATTGGCGTTGCTGGGGGAGCCAGCGGTATGCTGGAACCCGTGATGCTGCGAGCCACCTGCCCCCGCGACACCTTCTGCTGGAAACGCGGCGAAACCACCGCCACCGCCCCAGAACTGATGGGACTGAATGGCATCACCGCTGAAGCATTGACCGAGCGGGCGATCGCACTGGCTCGATAACTCGCGTTAATCGGGCGATCGCCAGTCGATGAAAACCAGCACCGTGAGGGCGATACACGCTCTGCGCAGGCAAGCCCCCGCCCCCACGTTTGGCCTACGGTCGCTGTCTGCGTCGTGTCAAAATGCTCACCACTTCACCCGGATTGGCACCGGGCACCAGGCTGCTCCAATCGTTGGTGTCGGCAAAGCCGCGTGCATGTAGGTCGTGGATGGTTGCTTCTACCCAGGTGGGGCTGCTAATCAGCAAGATCCGCATTTGTTCTTGGCCAGGTGCCAAAGGGTGGAAGTAGAACGGCAAAATTATCGGCGACGGGCGAATTTCACCCTCATTGTCATGCTCGCCATCTGTCAAAAAGCTGCGGGCAATCGGTGGATTAAACAGCTCAATCATCGGGGTTCTCCTGCATTTGGGTAGGGAAGGAAACCCCAAAAACCTAGCCACCCCGTTTCCATAGGAAAGTAGGGTGGCTAGAGAATGCTATCATTCCCAATTAGCCGCCA